>JBJKSY010000531.1:0-11550 GCA_046703645.1 Cyclobacteriaceae bacterium | reverse complement strand
AGGCAAATAGGTTCCGTTCAGAAGATAAATATCCATCAGCCCGTCATTATTATAATCCCAGAAGCCAGCATCCACGCTCCATTTGGTAAACCCGTTCAGCTTATCGGGACCCTTCAGCTTAAGCTTGTCTGTGATATCAGTAAATGTCCCGTCGCCGTTATTCCGGTAAAAAACATTCGGGCCGTAATTTAACAGGTAAAGATCGACATTCCCGTCACCGTCGTAATCAAAGGGTGCTGCTGCCATGCTCCAGTGCCTGTCATCCAGGCCGGCCTGTTTGGCGACTTCGGTAAATGTCCCGTCACCGTTGTTCCGGTAAAGCTCATTGGGTGTATTCTTGAATTTTATTCCTGAAGGATCACTGATACCAGGCAAATAGGTTCCGTTCAGAAGATAAATATCCATCAGCCCGTCATTATTATAATCGAAGATTGTAATTCCTGATCCGCTGCTTTCGAGAATATTATCATAGATCGTATCGCCGAAATTATATTTGAAATGAATGCCGGCCTGCTGTGTCACATCAGTAAATACAGTCCGGCCATTCTGGGAGAATGCGGGCAGGCTGAACAGCAATAAACTCAGCAGAATAACGGACCGACAGGTTCCTTTCACGCGCATATTCAATTCAGGTGGACGTTCGCTTTCTTTACTTGTTCCATGCAATCCCTTAGGAATCTTTTTATCAACAATCATTCAATTCCGGTTAAAAAGCACAGGCTATACCTGATCCGCAATTCATGTTTAAATTGAATGAGTTACCGTTCCGATTATCATTTATCCTTTATTTTCATGTCAGCTACCGCCTGCTTGTAAGCCTGATCATCAACATGCCTTGTGATATAGGTCCTGAGAAATTCCATATGTGCAGGATCCGAAGGATAATGTTCATCAGGGCCGTAAGGGTATTCCTTCATTCCGTGGAAAGGCAGTGGTTTAACCTGGTACCCGGCTGCCGTATTCAGGTCACCGTCCTTAACCCAGCCCACACTATAAATAAGATAATCTCTTTTCATTCCCGCATTTAACCCGGGAAGGTCATTATTGTTAAACCTGATCGATGTTTCGTCCCCTGCATTGCTTATAATATATTCATCATCTGAATTTTTCAATAAGGGCAAAACATCACCGTATCTTGTATAGTCGCCTATAAGATCCCTGTACTTCGGGTAGGTGGCAACAGAACTGTAATCGAAATAGTGGGGCCCGTACCGGCCGCCTTTCCTGTACATTGCAGAAAAGCCGCGATAATGGAAATTGGCATAAACAGGGTCAAGCCAGGTTGTTTTAACAGGTTCATTGGACGGATTTGCAAAAAATGCACAATCCCAATAGATCTGCATGTTAGTAACTATACGCACCTGGTGATCTTTCGAAAGGAATTTCCCTGTAAGATCCACCACTACGGTTTTATTTTTCCCTGACGGGAAACCTATATTGGGTATGACTGTCACCCATTTACCGTTACGGTCCTTTACCTGTAGATATGGCGGTATCGATTTCAGGGCCCCGGATTGTGAAAGGGCAAAGTTGATGGAGGCATCCGTCGGGAATATCCATCCCTGCAGGAAAAGGAATGTACTGTCCTTGAAAGAGATCTTCCCGGGATCGAGGGTAAGTTCCGATAATTTGGTCAATCCCTGGTATTTATCCGAGGTCATGGTAGCCACGTATTTATTATCTTTTTCCAACAGTAAGGGCAAGACATTATTTCCATATTCATCCGTTGCCCTGACCGGGAAATGTTTCTGACTTACGCGGTAGATCTTCAACGGGGCAAAAGGCGGCGGGGTGAATTTTTCATCAACATATACATCCGTGTTTGCAGGATGGTCAACTGCAATCAGGTTGATTTTATCCATATAGATCGTTTCCCATAATTCGGAGGTGACCTGTATATCCAGGCTGTCATTCCTGGGCTGAAGCATGCTTCCGGGCAGTTTTACATATTCCACCGAGGCATTCGGGAAAGCATACGAAGCATTCCCTCCCATGATACCCATGGGCATTCCCAGTGCGCTCTTCCACATCATATCCTTCACAAATTCGTAAGCTTTACCATTCCAGGCATACAGGAAAGGACAGGATCCTTTCAACTCCTGTTGTTCTACAAGATCCTGGTTGCTTACAGGAGAAAATATATTCTGGGATACTCCGTTGGTCCACTGTATCCTGACTACATCCGCACGTGTATGATCTCCAAGACCGACCAGTACATCAGGATCTGTAATTTCTTTCATCTGGTAAAGCTCACCGGCACGAACTTCCAGCTTGGAGCCTATTCCATAGTAATTATTTTTGCTTGACCCGGTCCGCAGTCCAACCAACTTGATCTTAAGATAATGATTGGCATTACCGCCGTCATTCCTGAGAAGGTAAAACTTACCGGAATCATCAGCCAGATAAATATCGAAATCGCCATCCTCATTGAAATCTGCGAGGTAAAAATTCTTCCCGTTCAGTACATCTTTTGGAAGAAGGTTACTCAGATCCTTGAATTTAGCCCAGCCGTCATTGTGAAAAAGGAATAAGCCCCGTTTGGTCTTGTCCGGATTTTCGCCGGCTACCAACAGGTCCATATGACCGTCATTGTCAAAATCGAAAAACTGGGCTTTAGCACATTTTATGCCATTCAATTCACTCACCAGATCCTTATCATTAGGATCTTCCTTGAAAGTTCCATCCTTCTGATTCAACAGCAGCCTGCAGGGGCTTTTTCCGTCCGAACCCAAAAAGAGATCTATGTAACCGTCATTATTATAATCTCCGGCAGCGACGGCAGTATAACCGGTTTCATTGCCCAATCCGCATTGGGCGCCAATATTCCTGAATTTTCCTTCCCTCAGGTTTGTATACAGTGAGGCAGGAGCATCCTGGTTGGCGAGGGCAAGGTCAATATCGCCGTCATCGTCAAAATCCCCGAAGTCAACCGACCGCGTATCAAGTCCGGTGGTGTCCAGTCCGGCATATTTTGTATCATCTTTAAAAGTTCCGTCACCATTATTGCGGTAAAGCCTGTTACCGTTTTTATTTCCGGTAAAGATGTCAAGATCACCGTCATGGTCTGCATCGATAAAGAGCTCAAAATTTTCACTTTCCGACGAATTGATGCCGGATTCTGAAGTTACATCATTGAATTTTCCCTTGCCATCATTATGCAGAAGATAGGTGCCTGTTCCTGTAGTTATGAAAAGGTCTACGTAACCGTCATTATCATAGTCTGAAAAATCAGCAGTTACTCCATTCCCTTCAATATCGATCCCGGCCTCTTTGGTAACATCGGTATAGCTGCCCATATCATCGCGGAATAAGAAACCGGCCTGACCTTTCCCGTTCGGTTTGCTCGTACAAAGGAATACATCATGATCACCGTCATTATCATAATCTCCGACGGCGACATAATTAACCATGTATCCCTCCTTTGCAGGTATATCGAGACCGGCAAGTCCGGTAATATCGGTGAATTTCAATGCATCAAGAATAGATTCACCCTGGGGCACAAGCCCTGAAACAGTTTCTCCCATGGTGATCACCGGAAATCCTATCAGGTCCCCGCGCGGTCCCTTCAATTCCTGAACGGCTGATTGATAGGCAGGAGTGAGTTTCAGGAAATTATGAAAAATTTTAACGGGTGTAACGGCTTCTGATCCTTTTCCTGCTTTAAGCAATTGAACAGACTTGTCATAGAATTTTCCCGATTCTCCCGGAAAATCCGGAAATTCCTTTTTCAAATCTTCCATCTGGACCAGGGCAGAATCAAATTCTTTATTGTCCATCAGGCTTTCGGTTAAATATAGCCTGCCCACAAGATTCTTAGGTGCATATTTTACGATTCCTTTAAGACATTCTTCTCTTTTAGCTGCCGAAGCCGGATCATTACGCTTACTGTAAATATCCGATAGGGAAAAAAGGGCTTTAACATATCCCGGATTCTTTCTGAGTATATCCTGAAGTTCGGTGATGGCCTGATCCTCCCTGTCACTCATATCATAAATAGTTGCAAGAATAAGGCGGATATCCGCATTATCAGGTTCAAGATCAAGACCATGCTGGATCTCCTTTTCCGCTTCATCTATTTTACTCATCCGCAGATAAACAATTCCCAGGTTTGCGTAGCCCATAGCCTCTTTCGGAGCCAGGTCGATAAGCTTTTTAAATTGTTCTTCAGCTTCCGGAAGCTTGTTGTCTTCCAGGTAAGCAAGTCCCAGGTTCCTGCTGGAAAGGATTTCCCTGGCCCTTTCTTTCTCATCAATTTTTTTTCCTCCACAACTGTAAAGTATAAGTGGCAGAAGAAAAACAATAAAAAATAAATTTCCGGAACTCATGGATAAGAATATTTACATAAAACAAAGTTCAGGTTTTCCTGTGGGTTATGGCACAATTCAATCCCGAATATATAACAGGGATGGGTAAATAATTCATTCCCCTCCTATTTTATTCAACTTTCTTTTACCTGGTATGATGCTGTAAATTATATTACAAGTTAAGTGTTTAAAGTCCATAATTGATGAATGATTCAGAATACAGTTTTATCAGGTAATCAGGCTTCTAGACTTCTTTCCGGAGAACTTCCAATGGTGACCGGTTTAGTATCGATCGTGAATTCACCCAGCCGACAAAAACAGTCAGGGTTGCAACGATAGCGGAAATGAGCAAGACGGCGGGCCAGGATATACTGAACTTGATCTCGAAAAAATATTTGGCCAGCCCCCAGGAGGAAACAATGGATAACAAGCTTCCGGCAATTACAGAAAAGATGCCCAGCATAAAATATTCAATGAAGGTCATTCCGTTTATCTGTTTCCTCAGGGCGCCGATAGTCCTCAGAAGCACATTTTCCCTGAGCCGGGCGTATTTGCTGTTAGCCACTGCCCCGGAAAGGACAAATAGGCCGGTAAGCACACTGAACAATGCCATGAACCGGATCACCATTTGCACTTTGTCAAAGATCTGATCCAGTGTCTGCAGGATAAGTGTTAAATCGATTACAGAAATATTCGGAAATTTCTGCACAAGGGCCCGCTGGAAATCGGCTGACTTGGTTTTATCGTTGATCCTGGTAATCAGGACAAAAAACTGCGGGGCCTCATCAAGGACACCCTTAGGAAATACAACCATAAAATTTGTCTGAATTCTCTGCCAGTCTACCTTGCGAATGCTGCCAACATACACTTTCATGGGAACACCCTGAACATTGAAAGTGAGCGAATCGCCCAGGTTCAGCTTCAGGTTCCGGGCAAGATTATCAGATACAGAAACAAATACAGAATCACCCTCATGAAGGTAGGGATGCAATCTTCCTTGCTGCAGTGTTTCCGAAGGGATCAGCGAATCGCGATAGGTCACCCGGTATTCATGACCTAGGGCCCATCTCGATATGCCGGACGTGGAATCCTTTCTCCATTCTTCAATGGTCTTGCCTTTAAGGGAGGCAAGCCGCATCGTTACAATGGGTACGAGCTGTTGCACCTCTATGTTGTGGCTCTCGGTGTATTTTACCACTTCATCTTTTTGTCCGGGCTGAATATCAAAGAGAACGGTATTAGGGCGTATTCCTGATCCGGCAAATTCCACCTGCCCCAGCAGACTGTGCTGGATAAGATTCATTGTTACCAGGATAAATGTGCCAAGGCCTATCACTATAATAAGGATGATCGTCTGGTTACCCGGTCGGAACAGGTTTGTCAATCCCTGGTGAAGCGCAAAACCCGCCTGCCTTGGTATAATCTTAAGTGAAAACCAGAGGATAAACCGACCTACCAGCCATAAGCATACGAAAATGAGGATCAGGGCCAGGGCGAATGCTGTACCATATATCCAGCTTTCTGTTTGCTGAACTGCAAATATCCAGGGAAATATCACAATGAGAAACAGGATAAGGTAGCGGAATCTTGAAAACTTTTTCAGGGGTTCCACAGTCGACCTGAATATCTCCATGGGTGAAACCAGACGGATATCCGACAATGGCAGCGCAGCAAATAAAACCGACATCAGGAGGCCTACCAGAAATCCGACAGCCATGGCATAAAAGGATATTTGAAATGCCACCGACACGGGAAGGAAATCACTTACAATGTAAGGGAGAATTAATTGTACCAATAGTCCCAAACCTACACCGATCACAGTTCCGATCAGGCCAAGGATATTTATCTGAATAAAATAAATATAAAAGAGTTGCCAGCCCGAAGCACCCAGGCAACGCAATACGGCTGCGCTCTCCCGTTTTTCTTTCAAGTAAATGAAAACCGAACTGGATACTCCTATGCTTCCCAGGATCAGTGCAATAAAGCTGAGTAGGTTGAAAAAACGATACAGGTTGGAAAAGCCCCTGCCCAGTTGCTCTTTTCTTGAAGCAATTGTTTCAACCCGGTAGTGTAGTTTCCTGGCTTCAGGGACAATTGAGTTTTCAATGCTTTTCAAACTATCGGCAGGTACTTTAAGAAAGACCTGATAGTCGACGAGGCTGCCGTATTGAATAAGACCTGTATTAGCCAGTTTATTCATCGGAATATACACTGCCGGCGCCATGGTTGTACTTATCGTGGAAGTTCCCGGGAATCCTGTCACTATTCCGCAAATACCAATTGTAAGATTTCCAAGTCTTAGTGAATCGCCCACTCCGACGCCGTATTGAATAGCCAGGCTCTGATCGATTAAAGCCGAATCATTTGCATAAAATCCTGCTTCCCTGGAATCAGGCGCCAACTCAATTTTTCCATAAAATGGATATCTTCCATCCATTGCCTTAACTTCCACCAGTCTTGTCCCTTTATTTTTCGGAAAGTAAACCATTGATGGTAAACTCGTAATATGGGCGAACTTATAGCCGTTTTTTTTGTACGGTGCGGAATATTCCAGCGTATCCAGTATGTTAGAAAACTCTTTATCAAATTTCTGGTTCCTGGTTGATATTGAAACATCGGCGCCAAGAAGTTCCCTGGCATTCTTGTCAATACTTTTCTGAAGACTGAAATTAAAAGAATTGATAGCCACCAGGGCAGCTATTCCGATAATAATGGAAGTGATAAACAGAAACAACCGGTTCCTGTTGTGCAGGGCATCCTTCCATGCAAGTTTCCATATCCAATTCGATGAAAACAGCGAGTTGCCTTTTCTTCGCAATTTTGAGATATTGTTCAATTCAATTTCTTTCATTATTTCCTGAGGCCAGAACGTTAAACCTATTCATGACATTCTATTTATTGCATCCTGTTTTACTGAACCGAGGTTGTATTTTTTATTTTAGAGTAACCGGATTCAGATCTTCATGTCCTTTTCTATACGTCCCCCTTTGATGGTCAATATTCTTCCTGTATGTTCAGCCAACGTGTAATTATGGGTTACCATGACCAGTGTGGTTCCCTGTTCCCTGTTCATGGCAAACAGCAGGTCGGTAATTGTGCCTGCAGTTTCTTCATCCAGGTTTCCCGTAGGTTCATCGACAAAAACTATTTTCGGGGAAGTGATAAACGCCCTGGCTATGGCAACGCGCTGCTGTTCTCCGCCGGAAAGCTGAGCAGGATAATGCGAAAAACGGTTTGCAAGCCCTACCCTGTCCAGCAAGTCCTGTGCGGATTTCCTGCTGTTTCTGACTCCCCGCATTTCCAACGGAATAAGCACATTTTCAAGGGCCGATAAAGTAGGCAATAACTGGAAATTCTGGAATACAAAGCCAACATACTGGTTTCTCAGGTAGGCGCGATCATCTTCATTCAATTTGTCAAGATGGTTATCCATCAAAGTAATGCTCCCGGATGTCGGCTGGTCGAGGCCGGCACATAACCCAAGCAATGTTGTCTTTCCGCTTCCGGAAGGGCCTACTATGGAAATACCCTCTCCCTCACGGACTTCGAAATTGATATCATTCAGGACCGTAATCTCCGAAGCGGAAGTCCGGAATTTTTTCACAAGATACTCTACTTTCAGATTTATTTCCATGTTAATTCCCGGATGAGCCATAACAAAAACGAAATCATGAACTTATTCCAAAGAAATTCAAATAGTTTTGTCTGGCATGGTTTTAGTTAATACATAAATTATGTTGAATCGCATTTCCATTCCTTTGGTAATTTCAACCCTTTTACTGGTGAGCACCACCGGGAATTCATCACCTGGTGACAAAAATAATGATTCCAAAAGAATAGTATGTTTCGGGAACAGCATTACCGCCGGCCTGGGGGTTGATCCCACTGAAGCTTATCCTGCCATCCTTGAACAGCTAATACGGAAAGACGGGAAAAATTACAAGGTGATAAATGCAGGTCTCAGCGGGGATACCTCTGCCGATGGATTGAGCAGGATTGACTGGATTTTAAAACAGCCCGTTGATATTTTTATTCTGGAACTTGGCGGTAACGACGGATTGCGTGGGTTATCGCTGGATCAAACACGGAAAAACCTTCAGGCGATCATCGACAAGGTAAAAGCCAGGTACCCCGAAGCAAAGATTGTGATCGCCGGAATGCTTATACCGCCGAATATGGGAGAAACCTATACCCATGAATTCGCTTCCATCTTTCCTGCCCTGGCAAAGGCGAATCACGCCCTTTTAATTCCCTTCCTGCTGGCTGGAGTCGGAGGAAACCCTGAATACAGCCAGCCCGATGGAATCCACCCGAACGTCAAAGGTCACAAGATCGTTGCGGAAAATGTTTTCAAAGTCATAAAAGGCATTCTATGAATATATTCTTTAAATTAGTAAACCATTATAACTAAGTAAACCTAATCTTTCAGACATGAAATCAAGACGAGATTTTCTTAAAACGGCAGGGGCCATCGCCGCATCGGGTATGCTGATGAATTCATTCGGATTCATTTCCCCTGATAAATTAAATCCTGCAGGGAAGAGTGCCGGTATAAAAAAAATCGGGCTGCAGCTTTACACCATGAGAAACGACATTCAAAAGGATGGCATTGAACCTGTTCTTGAAAAAGTTGCCAAGATCGGGTATAAATGGGTTGAAGGTTTCGGATATGACAATCATAAGATCCTGGGAAAAACCCCAAAGGAATTCAAGGCCCTGGTTGAGAAAAACGGGATGATCATGCCGAGTTGTCACACCCTTTCATCGCTTTCAACGGAGGGCGGAAAATCAGCCGTTAATGACCGGATGAAAATGATGACCGATGACATCGCCGAGTCCGGCGCACATTATCTCGTTTGGGCTTACCTAGATGAAAAGGAACGTAAAACAATCGATGATTTTAAAAAACTTACCGAATTATGGAACCAGTTCGGCCAAGTCTGCAAAGACAAAGGTCTTGAATTTGCCTATCATAATCACTGGTTCGAATTTGACACACTTGACGGACAGAAACCTTATGATGTGATCCTTGCCCAGACGGATCCGAAGCTTGTGAAACTGGAAATGGACCTTTACTGGATCACCAAAGCAGGCTCAGATCCTGTTGCCTACTTTAAAAAGGCCCCCGGAAGATTTCCCATGTGGCATGTAAAGGATATGGACAACACTCCTCAGAAGTTTTTTACCGAAGTCGGGAATGGAACTATCGACTTTGCAAGGATCTTTGCTGCACGAAATATTGCCGGCATGAAATACTTCTTTGTTGAACAGGATGAAACTCACAAGACGCCATTTGAAAGCATAGAGATAAGTTTTAAGTACCTGCAGAATGCAAAATTTGTTCCTTCTATGTAACTGATAATACGAATGGAAAAATAGTAAAACCTCCCGGATCATGATCCTGTCATTCCGGGAGGTTTTTTATTGACTGATTTTCCCGACAGATCAGGCCGGATGCAGATTCAACCGGTTGGGGATAATCAGAGTAATGGTAGTCCCGACTCTATCTTTTGATTCAATATTTATTTCGCCTTCAAGAATATCAACAATCTCCTTTACTATATAAAGACCTAATCCTGCGCCGTCACTCATTTCGGTCCCCCTTACGAACATATCAAATACATAGGGTAACTGGTCATCATGGATCCCGATTCCATTGTCTTCAAGAATAAATATTCCCCTTACCGCATCAATTTGTACCCGAATATTAAGGAAGCAATCGGCTTTATTGGGATCCCTGTACTTAACGGCATTGGAAATTAAATTATTTAAAACAACATCCAGCCTGAAGGGATCGGAATAGAACGGCGCTTCTGAATCCACCTGAATAACTTTCCTGAGTAAATCTATCCCGTTAAAATAATTCAGATCATTGAAGCATTTTTCGATCATGGCTTTTATATCAATTTCATCTGTTGCAAGTCCTGTTCTTGCATTCC
The DNA here is from genome assembly GCA_046703645.1 of Cyclobacteriaceae bacterium. Lineage (GTDB taxonomy): Bacteria > Bacteroidota > Bacteroidia > Cytophagales > Cyclobacteriaceae > DATDPY01. The sequence goes on along the minus strand of JBJKSY010000531.1, from coordinate 1,307 downwards.
GGGAATGATTCAGTATACTAACCAGGGTGATATTTAATTTTTCAATACTTTTTTGAATGAGATCCACTATTTCCATGAACTTGCCGCCCTGATTATTATCTTCGATTTTCATCAGGTTGATAAGGCCCATCACTGATGACAATGGCGCTTTCAGGTTATGCGATACATTATAGGTGAAATTATCCAGTTCCCTGTTTATCTTCAGCAGCAACTCATTTTGCTCCTTTAATTCCCTTTCCGATTCCATTTTCTGATTTTCGAGCTGGCGGTTGTGAAGCGCATTCTTTATGGCAACCGGCAGCCGGCTCAGATTTGATTTCAAAATATAATCATCAATACCTTCTTTAAGACTTGTTACTGCAAATTCCTCGGAAACAGCGCCGGTGACCAGGATAAAAGGCACATTAATATTTTCTTGTTTGCAGATGTTAAATGCATCTACCGAATTAAATTGCGGAAGGGAATGATCTGATAAAATTACTTCGGGTTTGAATTCTTTCAAGGCCCGAATGAATTCTTCTCTTGAATCTACCCTGAGCTTTTCAAACTGAACACTTTCTTTTCTGAGAGTCCACTCTACCAATTCAGCATCACTCTCCACATCTTCCAGCATCAGGATCTTTAATCTGTTATCGGGAATCATAACCTAGTTATCTTAAACTGTATATCTCGAAAAAAAATAACCAAATTGAAATGATTGCATATTACCATAGTGCAATATCCTTACCTTATAATTTTAGTCCCTGGGTATTTTTTAATCTTGAAAGTCAGGAAACAGCCATACATATACTGATCACAACTGTTTAAATTCTTATTCTCTCCAAATTTGTTGAACAAGGACCCCCTGAAATATGCTCTTCCTGATCTGTAATTTACAATATTTAAATATTTTATCAGAAACTTCGCCTTTTTTTTTAAAATGACCGTCTGGGCCATATAGGTGTTTTACCTATTTTATAAAATAGGATTTTCTCTCATATAATCGGCTACGGGGGTATCTACTTTTACATCGTCAACTTCAAACACAAACACCATGAAAAACTTAACTTACCCCGAAAGAAACGAAATTCTGGTCTCCAGATTAAATTCTCATGCGGATAATATCTACCGGATTCACTATTCTAAGGCCATTTTTCTGTTGATTATTCTGATTTTCCTTGGACTTTACTCCCAATCTTTCGCCCAGTCGGGTCTTGAAGACAAGATCGCAGCCGTACAAAACCGTACCGATATCCGGCTTGCCAGCTTTACCCAGGACCTTCCCCAGGCTGAAAAGCTGCCGGGATATATCAATACCTCATTTAAGG
>JBJKSY010000530.1:0-3355 GCA_046703645.1 Cyclobacteriaceae bacterium | reverse complement strand
TCAGCAGCATTTCCCTGAGCTTAGTAAATATGCGGATGATCTGGATATTGACCAGGATGGCTCTTTCGCTGTTAAGAATACATGACAACATGGTAACGCCCTGTTCTGTAAAACAGAATGGAGCATAACGTAAGCCCATTTGGTCGGATTTGGAGGTGACAAATTGTGACCTCCAATCGTTCAGTTCCTTCCTGCTCATGGCAAACATAAAATCTTCCGGAAACCGTTTCAAATTCCTCCTTACTGCCTGTTTCAATACTTTTGTAGCTACCCCATAAAGCTCAGCCAGGTCCCGGTCAAGCATTACCTTAACACCTCTGATCAAATAGATTTTATTCATGACCACTTCATCAGGCAGCATCAATGAGGCTTCTTTTTTCATGGCTTAACTGGTTGTCAGTTTAAAAAGTAATTGCAATATAATGTTTATATCCTTTTATTTATATGGCAAATGAATTTATATAAGCTGATTCTTTTTTCAACCATCGTATAAAGAGGCCCTGATATTAGTCTCTGTCAGGCTTTTGTTTTCAATTTATGAATAGTATAATTACCTGAGAATTCAGTTCATTCTCATATCAAAATTTTATTATCAGTTTTCAGATGCCACCAAAAAAGATAATCGGCATAGGTGAGATCCTCTGGGACATGCTTCCCTCCGGGAAACAACTGGGAGGAGCTCCTGCAAACTTTGCTTTTCACGCAAACCAACTGGGTAATGCTTCCGCAGTCATCAGCGCGGTAGGCAGGGACGAAGATGGAAAAGATATCCTGGAGATGATCCTGGGTTCCGGAATCAGAAGTTTTATCGGTGTAAATGAAAAGCCGACAGGAACCGTCAGTGTTGAACTGAACGCCGGCGGAATTCCCAATTACATCATTCATGAAAATGTTGCCTGGGATTTTATCGAAGTCATGCCTGACGCCATGGAATGGATCCGTGAAGCCGATGCAGTCTGTTTCGGCTCCCTTGCCCAGCGATCCTTAATCTCAAGGCAATCGATTCATAAGCTTCTGGATAATGTCCCCTCCCATTGCGTCCGGATTTTTGATATTAACCTGCGGCAACATTTTTATAACCGGGAAATTATTGAGACTTCCCTTCATAAGGCGAGCGTCCTGAAGATCAATGATGAAGAAATAATGACTATCGGTAAAATGTTCAGCCTGGGGGATCATGAAGAAATTATTGCCGAGCGCCTTTTAAGGGAATTTCATCTTGATTACCTGGCACTTACCAAAGGGGCTTCCGGAAGCTGGATGTTCTCGGCAGTTGATGCTTCCTTTCTACCTACTCCATCTGTTCATGTGGTTGATACGGTGGGTGCCGGGGATTCCTTTACGGCTGCTATGACAACAGGAATACTTTCCGGAAAAAAGTTGCCGGATATACACAAACTTGCCGTTGAGGTATCAGCCTTCGTTTGTACCTGTGCCGGCGCTACCCCGGAATTGCCCGATAATTTCAAAGCCTGAGAGATTATTATTCCATACACTCAAAATACAACACTGATTCGTTCTAATCGGCAAACTGTCAATTCAGATGCAGATATCCCGGAATACAATCATTAGCCAATATTGTCCGGAATTGATATTATTGTATTTGTTAAAAAGGCTCGGCTAATAAATATTATCATGCAGAACAATCATCATAGGACAGTCATTTTTGATTATGGTTGTGTAATCAGTAAACCGCAAAGCGTTGTAAGCATTCAAAAGATCGTAGAAAAGTTGAATCTACGGGATACCGATCATTATCGTAAGATCTATTCGGTATACCGGAAAGAGATCGATTCGGGGCTGATCACATTGCATGAATACTGGGAAAAGACCCTTCATGAATTCCGGATGAACGTGTCCGGAGAGGATTTGGACTGGCTGGTCCTGGAAGATATCAAAAGCTGGGCGGATATTAATGAAGACACGCTGACCCTGATCAGGGATCTTAAAAAGAACGGTATACGGCTGGCAATTTTGTCAAATATGGTCATTGAAACCCTCGATTACCTGAGAAAAAATACTTCTTTCATCCCACTGTTCGATCACGAGTTTTTCTCCTGCGACATCAACCTGATAAAACCCAATCCTGAAATATATAAATACATTCTCCGGGCAATGCAAACGGAACCCGAAGGTTGTGTATTTATTGATGATATTGAAGAAAACTGCAGGGCTGCAGAAGCACAGGGCATATACGCTATCAGGTTCCAAGACGGTCCCGGAGCAAGATCGGAATTGCAGGGTCTGGGGATCGCGTTAAATTGAATTTCCAGGCTGAAACTGCTAATTAGCCTGAAGCCAAAATATATTCCCAGAATCCTTATTCGTGAATGGCTGTTCCATTCAGTTAAGGATCAATTCAATTTTTCATTTTCCCGGTGCCTGTCGGCATCACGGATATTCTTCTTTTCGAGGTTCTTCATCATTGCCTCGGTCAGGTTTATTCCTGTCTGGTTGGCGAGGCAAATCACGACAAATAATACATCGGCCAGTTCATCGGCCAGGTCTTTATCACGGTCAGACTCCTTGAAGGATTGTTCACCGTAGCGGCGGGCGATGATTCTTGCCACTTCACCCACTTCTTCGGTAAGAATGGCCATATTGGTAAGTTCACTGAAATACCGGACGCCTGTTGTTTTGATCCAGGCATCGACGGTGGATTGAGCTTCCTGAATAGTCATATTTAATTTTTATTTTTCGTGTCGATCAGAATAGTTACCGGACCGTCATTTATAAGAGAAACCTGCATCATGGCGCCAAACTCTCCGGATTTTACTTCTTTACCAAGTTCCTTCCCCAGAACTTGAAGGAATTTTTCATACAGGGGAATGGCCGTATCCGGTTTTGCCGCCTTAATATACGAAGGCCGGTTCCCTTTCTTCGTAGAGGCATGAAGTGTGAACTGGCTAACAACCAGGATCTCTCCGTTGTGCTGAAGTATGCTTTCGTTCATTATACCCTGGGCGTCGTCAAATATTCTCAGGTTCACGATTTTTTTTGCCAGCCAGTCGATATCGTCATTATTATCCGCTTCCTCGATACCTACGAGGATCATCAGGCCTTTCCCGATGGATGACTTTACTTTTCCTTCGATGGTTACCGAGGATTCTCTCACTCTTTGTATTACGGCAATCATTTCCTGTTATTAAGTTAAGAAATAGTTTAATTTCATGCGATTATAAGATTATTGCATAATGCCTCTTTCCCGCAACTATAAAATTATTGAATTATTGACAGTAGCGGCAACAACTATTATCCTGTATGCAATATTTTTTCACTATCAGGAACCCCTTACTTATTCATTTTCCCATTTGTTCGATGGTGTACAGTATATGAAATCCTATCAATATTTTAA
>JBJKSY010000529.1:0-10960 GCA_046703645.1 Cyclobacteriaceae bacterium | reverse complement strand
TATAGATAATGCTGTCGTGTACTGATATTCCTGAAGGACCATTAAATTCAGCTATATCCGCCATACCATCGAGATAACCTGCCGTACCATTCCCCGCCAGTGTGCTTACTGAATCGGCTTTAAGATCAATCATTCTTATCCGGTGGTTATAGCCATCAGCTACCAATAGCTTTGTATTGTTGTCATATAATGCAACATCAGTTGGTATATTGAACCGGGCAGTAAGGGCTGAGCCATCATTAAAACCAGGCTGACCTGTTCCTGCAACAGTGGTCACCTGAAGGTTTTTATCAATTTTCCTGATGGCATGGTTGTACCAGTCTGCTACATAGAGAATCCCTGTTGAATCGAAACTCAATCCTGCCGGTCCGGCAAAAGAAGCTAGGGTTCCAACACCGTCAATAAGCCCTATGGTCGCGTTTCCGGCGAGGGTGTAAAAATATCCGTTGCTGTAGAGGCGGATCCTGTTGTTGAAATAATCACTGATAAAAACCCATTTCAGGGGAGGATAGAATGCAAGACCATCCGGGAAATTAAATTGAACGGTAACGCTGTCGCCATCCTGGTATCCCTGGTAGGAGCCGGCCCAGGTGGCAACTTTATCATTGACAAGGTTAATACTTCGCAATACATTGTTTTTACTGTCAGCCACAAGAAGATAGTCACTGTCACCCCGGAATAGAGTATTTGCCGGGATCCAGGTAAGTGCGACAGGAACATTAAATTCGGATGAAGTGCCTATGCTATCCAGTAGCCCTGGAATTCCGTTACCGGCTATTGTTGTAACCATTCCGTCCGATGTGATCTTCCGGATTTTATTTCCGCCGGCATCGCAGACATAGATGTCGCCCCCGGGTGATGCAATGATTCCTCTCGGATGGTTAAAGCTTGCCTGAATCCCCTGTCCGTCCTGACCACCGAAGAGACCACTGCCTGCCAGGGTGCTTACCACAGGAACGGAAATATAATTGAATGAAGGTCCGGCCGAGGTTTGACCATTTGCCGTTACGTTTACAATTCCGGACCCTGCTCCTTCCGGAACAACTGCAATAAGCTGACTGGAAGTGGCGCTTAGAATTTCAGCCTGGAAACCGTTAAAGCTTACCTGGTCCTGGTCAATAAACCGGTTGAATCCGAAACCCTCTATAGTTACTTTGGTTCCATAAGGCCCCTGATCCGGACTGATCCTGTCAATCCTGAGAACAGGCAATTCATTTTGCCTGTTGCAGGTATTCAGAAAGAATAAAAAATAAAGAATGATCAGGTACCGTAAATGGGTCCTTAACTGAAGCATCACTATTTAACGGGCAGGTAATAAATGCTTATAAAATGTAATTGATAGCACTGATCATTACATGCCTTTATACCGCCTCGGTTTGATTTACAATCTCAGAATAATGGATCCAACCCCTGATCCTCGTATATTCATGCCGGGTATTTACATCCCTTCAGGATCGCAAGGGACTACTGGAAGTGCTTAATGTAAATAACTCATTTTCTAATATAATCAATTCATAGTTCAAATGACAAAATAATGTTCAAATTATTGGATTGGCTGATATTTTAAATTTTTAGGGACCCCCTGAAAATTATGTTCAAGGTTTTTTTCTTCTTTTTTGATTAATATATCCTGATTTAAATTTAATTATAGTGTTATCCAAACCTTGATTTTTGTATTATTTATCCATTAGTGAGGTTCATTGTCCATCACAGAAATTCTATAATCCAAATTTTATTTTGGCTTTTCACCTTTTCTTTGGATGCACAAAGAAAAGGAGCAAAAGAAAGTGCACCACGAGCGAAGCCCCATCTCCCCGCGAAACGCACATCGGTATTTTAAAGATTGAGGTGATATATGACCATATCCTAATACCCATTTCAATTGTCCCACCCTACAAGGGCTTGCCAACCCACAGCCCTCAATGGGGCCACGCCGCTCGTGGACACCCACGCACAATTTGTATCCCTGTCCTTTGAAATCTTCCTGGTAAGCATGAAATTCTTCAAATTTAACAAGTTCATTTATGGCGTTGATAACCAGTGGGGTCGAGCGTAAAAAAAGCTTCCAGTGGAAGGTTTTAGCGAGACGCCAGGTTGCAGGGGAGGAATTCATTTTAGCCAGCCCTGCCCACTTCGTTTACTGGCACCGCCCTAAAAATGTCCACAGGACATTATTTTTACGGGCGGTCCGATTCACGAGGCCTGCCCGGCCAGGAGGGCGACAGAATTCATTATTTTTAACCACATTCATCCAAATGATGGAACATCGAATAAATATAAGACTTGTCTTAAAATCTTAATGTAATATGGAAATTTACTGACTACCGTGAAATACAATATATTATTCGGATTTATATATTGAAAATAATAAACAAGGGAAGCTATTTTAAATGGACCCCAGCTTTAAATTGATTATAGAAATTTTATCAAGGAATCCAGTAATGGTCTTTTAAAACCGGAAAGAATTGAGAATAATTATTGAATTGCGCCCGGATTCAGAAGATAAGGAATTTTCCCTTCCCTGAAAAATCCTATTATATTTTGAGCTGCCATTCTTGCCATTTCATTTCTGGCTTCCAGTGTGGCGGATCCTATATGAGGGAGTACACAGGTATTTTCCATTTCCAGTAAGGGATTGTCGGGGCGCATGGGTTCCGGGTCCATCACGTCCAGCCCGGCGCCCCAGATCCAATGCATTTGAAGAGCATTGATCAGGTCGGATTCAACATGAACTTTTCCCCGGGAAGTGTTGATGAAAATAACAGTGTCCTTCATTTTCCTGAAGGCGAGATGGTCAAAAATCCCTTCAGTTTCAGGCGTCAGGCCGCAATGCACGGATATAACGTCGCTTTGGGCCAGCAAATCTTCAAAGCTGACCCGGCGGGCCTGAAGCTCTTTTTCTGCATCAGGATTTCTGTTCCGGTTATGATAAATTATGTTCATTTTAAAAGCGGCCCGGCACCGTTCGGCCATGGCATACCCGATCCTGCCCAGACCGAATATTCCCAAAGTTTTACCTTTAAGTTCCATACCGAGGTTGGCGGAAGGCAGAAAATTGCCCCATTGGCCCCGCCCAATGGTTTTATGCATATGGAACATTTTCCGTGCCGTGGCGATCATCAGCCCGAATGCCACATCGGCCGTAGCTTCGCTCATAGCCCCCGGGGTGTTGCCTACAGGAATTCCAATTCGGGTAGCTTCTTCAAGGTCAATATTATTGTAGCCTGCCGAATACAGGGAGATCACTTTGAGGTGGTTGCAGCTCTGAAGGAAATGCTTATCGATCTTATCCGAAAGCATGCATAGCAGGGCATCGCAATTTTTAGATTCCTGCATAAGCTCAGCCTGCGAAATATATTCATAATTTTTCCAAACCCTGACTTCATATTTCTCTTTTTCAAGCAGGTTTATTCCGTTATCAGGAATCTGCCTCGAAATAAATATTCTAATCTTTTCAGGGTTCATCGAATGACGTTTCCGGGAGATTTTAATATTCTGTTACTTCATGAAATTGCCAAAGCAGGAAATTAAAAGTAAAAAATCCTGCCGGAATATAAAAGTCATTAGGTAATGACGGCGGTTGGATATTACGAAATTTTTTAAAATTATTTCACGATAAACCTCGCGGAGGTACTTCCCGCTGAACCGGATATTTTCAATATATAGGTACCAGGAAGATAATTTGACCTTTCGATGGGAATATATAGCGGATTATCATTAGTATCAAGGTATTCAATATTGTATAACCTGCCTGAGCCATCAAAGACCGAGATATTTTTAATTTGCCCGATCGCATCGGAATTCAATGTTACCTCAAGCTCATTTCCTGTAACAGGATTGGGACTTAACAGGATCTCCTGTCCGACTGCACCCTGAGCAAGCATATTGGAAAATATTACCCGGATCAGGCTGGAATAATCGTAATTCCCGTTAATATCTGTCTGTTTTATCCTGTAATAATTTATCCCTGTAAAAGGATGCTTATCATAGAATGTATAGTTATTGACCTGGTTTATATCTGTTGACCCCGGCAAGGTTCCTATAGAAATAAAATCCTTATTATTCGTTGATCTTTCTACATTAAAATGATCATTATTTATTTCGGAAGTAGTTTTCCAGATAAGCTTAATCTGATCGCCTTCCTGGGTCCCTGTAAAGGAAAGCCAGCGAACCGGAAGCGGATTGCCTCCCCCTGTGGCATTGGCCAGTGAAAAATAGCTGAAAGAAGTAAAACTTGTCGTGGAAACGATATTGCCTGCTCCTGGCGCTGATCCGGATCCGCCTAAATCCAGCCAGGAGATCAGAAGGTTTTCCTTGGCAACCCGGAGGTTGGTATTGTCGGAAACTACGTCAGATGTGTTATAGTACAACCTGACATACGCAGAAGTGACCGAAGTTGCTGATGATGAGGATATCTTCCAGTATCCGACACCTGAAACGGCATCCAGGGTTACCGGTAGCGTAAAGCCCAATAATATGGCAGATAAATTATAATATTGGGCAGTATAATTTCTGGATGAACCGTTAACCCGTAACTCAGCCTGGTGGATCTGCCCACCCGCACCGACAGGGAATTTAATATAAGTGCCTCCCGTATTGCCTACTCCGGTTATTTCCATGGGACCATCGATAAAACTTGCATTACTTGTGGGCGTTGAAGTTACAGTGGTAGTCCTTGCAACGGATACAATATTTGTAGCAGTTGTTTGTACAATTCCGTCTGTAAGCGTTAATGCGTTGGTTACCGATACCGGATTATTCAGCACAATGGCGTCGCCTGATGTCGTATTGTTTACTGTTAGGCCGTAAAAGCTGAATGCCCCGTTAAGATTCTGAACAGATGCTCCATTAAGGGTAACAGTATTTGTACCTGGAGTAAATGTAGCTGTGCCCGACAATGTCATGTCACCGCTGACGGAGAAACTGCCCTGCATGGTCTTACTGCCGGAACCCGATAAAGTAAGGTTTGAATAATTATCCTGAGGAGTAATTATATTCTGGTTGCCTCCCAGGTCATAATTAAAGGTGTTCGACCCATTATTGCAATATAGATTCACATTGGTCGAAGTAGTTCCCCCGAAGTTCCAGGTTGATCCGTTGTAATTGGTAAATAAATTCGTAGTGCTAATATTAGAAAATGAACCGGTGAGGGTCAATGTGCCATAATTGGATACATAAATACTATTAAAGATATTGGACCCGGCATCCAAATTACCTCCGATTGACAGAAGGCCGTAATTGTTCAGGGTTGTCGTGTAATATGTAAAAAAAGCAGACGTCAGTGTCACGTTACCGGTCAATTGAAGATTGGACGTTCCTTCCGTTTGAACTATTATATTGTTTTCATTCAGGTTAAGGTTACGCACGTTGAAAGTGCCGTCATTGTGGAGCGTATATAACCCCGGTTGCGAAAGAGAAATATCACCGTTCCTCGTGTTTTGGGTAAACTGGCCGCCATTATCCACGGTGATGGATCCGCCCTGCAGTGTCAGGGTCCTGTTGGAAGTCCACCGAAGGATTCCTCCGTTGTATACATGAATTCCGGAATTGGTATAGGTTCCATTTATATTTACAGTTGTGCCGCCATGGATATGAAGAAAATCCGTTGAGATTGGTGTGCAACTGCAGGAAGGTCCCCCGTTTGAAACCGACCAGACTCCGCTGGTATTCCAGTTCCCGGAAGCTATGGAATGTAATTCACGCTGTTCGAATATTCCAACATTATCAAAACGTAAATATGCATTTACAGGGAAAAATCCGAAATATAAATCATTAGTAGCGCTCATACGGACAACAATTTGCAGGGTGCTTCCTGAAAGTGCATAAACCCCGTAAGTTGAGGTAGTAAAAGCGCCGTAATCTGAAAATGTATTCTGACCCTCGAAATCCCCGAAAAGCGTTTCCGGGCCCCCATCAAGCTTGTAATAGACCCTCACATAATCATTTGAAGTAGTACTTTCATGAAGCACATCAATTGTTGTGTAAACCCGGGAGCTTCCGGAAATATCAATAACCTGGGACGTCCATACTACTTCACCCTGCGTATCGTATCCTTCGAACTGGTTTCCCTGAACTGAAAAATGACCCGGCGGGATATGGGATGAACCTGAAGTGTTAATAGCCCAATCTGTCAGTCCATCCCCGGATGGACTTGGAAGATTATCGCCCGCCGTTGTAGTATTATTAGAATAGGGCGAAAAATCTTCCTGCCAGATTACGGCCTGTCCGAAAGCAACGGGCTGCAATACTATAATCGAAAGAGAAAATATTACTAATGATTTCATAGAAGTCGTCATCCCCGTAAAAGTTTTTTAAACTTTCTATATCAAATGTGACTGCCGGATATTCCAGAGTACACATTCAATCCGCAAATTTACTTAATTCGGGTCTCTTTTGCCGGAATTAAAGTTCCCGCTGAATAACATTCAACCCCCTTTTAATAAATAATCAAGGCTCCAGGTAACCATATCCCAAAATCGGGGTTGTAATTTTTATATTACAGGGATTAATAATAAATAATTTTAATAATTGGACATTCCGAATTAGAGCTTATCCTGGATTTATCCTCTGGATTAAAAAAGAACATGCAAACTGATCCCCCCAGGAAATGCATTAACATACCATATTATATTCCGGCAATCCGAAGCCTGTCTTCCCTGCCGGAATTGCCGGTTATACCGATCATAATCTTTAATTGCCCTGACGGGCTGCGACCAGATCTGTGCTTCCGTCACTGCGGTATTAATGGCAAAATTTTCAAGACCTTCCAGAAAACTTCTTTTGAATCCCAGCCATACCACCAGGCCTGTACCTGCATTCACCACTCCGGCTACGGCATGTGTTGTCCATGATCTGCCTGATTTTTCACGAAGGCAGGATTTCCGGAGCAGATCTTCGGCAACAGAAAGTTTATAAATATCCAGGTCAGTGGATCCCCCTGAAATGGCCCTGAGGCGGTCGGGAGCATGACCGGGGACCATTGGAGTAATGATCTGACCCATGGCCCCGAGGAAGGTGGTAACGGCACCTGCACCCATGTCCTGCCTTGTTCTCAATTCATGGGAGGTAAGCATAACCGCGCCCTGAACAACAGTAGCGGCACTGTAGCCGATCAGCCATCCGTTCCACCAGCGGTTTGCGCCAGGCTTGCCCTGATCAAGCATTTTTTGTATGATCCCGATCCTTTTTTGTACAAGGGAATCCGGCAAAGAGGTTTGTGAATAAACCCGGTTATGAAATATAATCGGTATAATTATCAGCGAAAAAGATAATTTAAATAAAGCTGAATTCCAGTTCATGATTTTAATTCATCAGGCATGAAAATCCGGTGAAATTAAAATTATTTCCGGGCAAAAAAAAACCTGTCGGAATCCGTGTATCCGACAGGTTTTGAATATTGCAGCAATTGGTTACTTCACTTCCCACCAGGAACTTCCCTGCAACAATTCTTCCATGGTCCCTTCGCCCTTGGTTTCGATCTCATGCCTGATCTGTGCATCGACGCGTGCATCGTATGAGGGTCTTTCGAGGCTCTGGAATATTCCCATGGGTCTGGGAAGTTCGGGGTTATAGGACATATTGGCCAGGATGAAAGCAAGGGTAGAATCCTTTTCGTTGTGGACCAGCAGGTCGTCAATACTATGCTTACCATCGGCCAGGCTTACCACTTTAGGGACAAACCCGTCAAGTTTAATACCCTTGTCTTTGTCCTTTCCGAAAATCAGGGGTTTGCCATGTTCCAGCCAGACGGTATTATCTGCTCCCGTTTCCTTGCTCGTATACAGATCGAAGGCTCCGTCATTGAAGATCCTGCAATTCGTATAAATTTCTATGAAAGAAGTCCCTTTATGTTTGGCCGCCCTTTCAAAGAGATACTGGAGCATTTGCCGGTCCTTGTCATGACCTCTTGCGGCAAACGTGGCCCCTGCACCCAGGGAAAGACTGATAGGGTTAAACGGATCATCCAATGCACCCAGCGGTGAAGATTTGGTAATCTGCCCGTGCCGGGATGTCGGGGAATATTGTCCTTTGGTAAGGCTGTATACCTCGTTATTGAACATCAGGATGTTCAGGTCGATATTTCTGCGGCAGGCATGAATGAAGTGATTGCCGCCAATGCTCATATTATCACCGTCACCGGTCACTACCCAGACCGAAAGATCGGGGCGTGAAATTTTCAACCCGGAAGCGATGACCAGGGCACGTCCGTGAATGGAATGGAACCCATAGGTATTCATATAATAAGGGAACCTTCCTGAGCACCCGATCCCGGAAACAAACACGATCTTTTCCTTCGGAATTCCGAAGTCCGGCATTATTCTCTGGACCGGGGAAAGAACGGAATATCCCCCGCAACCGGCGCACCACCGTACATCTACATCCGGTTTGAAATCGGCCGGTACATATTTTATCTCGCCCAAATGGGGTTTTTCGACAATTTCATCAATTAATGTTTTCATGATCAGATGCTCTTGGTTTCTTCAAACATTTCCCTGATTTTATTTTCTATTTCCACAGCCTTGAAGGGTTTACCCTGTATCTTATGCAAACCTGTGACCGGCAGCAGGAATTTTGCCTGTATAATGAATTTCAACTGACCGAGGTTCATTTCCGGGATCAATATCCTTTTAAAATTCTTAAGCACATTGCCCAGGTTGGCAGGGAAAGGATTCAGGTATTTCAGGTTGATAAATCCCAGTTTGAATCCCTCACGGTTCAGCTTGTCAAATGCTGTTTTCGCAGCACCGTAGGTACTTCCCCAGCTAATAAGCAGAATATCACCCTGCTGACTTCCTTCCACTTTTACTTCAGGGATATCCTTTGAAATTTTCTCGATCTTATCCCTCCTGTATTCCGACATTTTCTGATGATTCATGGGATCCTGGCTTACCGAACCTGTAACATCCGATTTTTCCAGTCCGCCGACGCGGTGTTCCAGTCCCTGAACACCGGGGATGGCCCAGGGCCGTGCGAGTGTTTCAGGATCTCTTTTATAAGGAGCAAATTTTTCCAGATCTGCCACAAATCCCGGTTTTATTTCGGGAAGGGCGTTCACTTCAGGTATCCTCCAGGGTTCGGTTGACTGACCGATATATCCATCAGTAAGAATGATAACCGGGGTCATATATTTAACGGCTATCCGGGCGGCTTCAAAGGTCATATTGAAGCTGTCAGATGCTCCCGAAGCTGCCAGAACGGGAAGAGGCGCTTCACCGTGGCGACCGTACATGGCCTGGAATAGGTCCGATTGCTCCGGTTTTGTAGGAATACCTGTAGAAGGCCCCGCGCGCATAACATCAATAATCACTAAAGGAAGCTCGATCATGATAGCAAGACCGATGGCCTCTGTTTTCAGTGACAGTCCCGGACCGCTTGTGCTGGTAGCTGCCAGGCTTCCCCCGTAAGCGGCTCCGATAGCGCTTGATATCCCGCCGATCTCATCCTCAGCCTGCAGGTGTTTCACACCGTATTTTTTGTATCCTGAGATATCCTGGAGAATATCGGAGGCAGGCGTAATAGGATAGGAGCCCAGAAATAAAGGCAGGTTTGCTCTCCGGGCTGCCACGACAAGTCCCAGGGCAGCAGCCTGGTTACCAGTAATATTGCGGTACTTTCCCGGCTTGAGCTCTGCCTTTTCAATGATGTATTGACTTTTAAATTCCTCATTCCTCAGGGCATAGTTATACCCGGCTTTCAGAACGCGTACATTGGCGAGCTTAACATCATCATCCTTTTTGAATTTTTTATTGATCCATTCCACTGTGGGTTCGAGGGGCCGGTCGAAAAGCCAGTAGGTAATTCCAAGAGCAAATATGTTTTTGGTTTTCTTTGAAATTTTGGGTGCGATATTCAACCCGGCCAGTTCATCCTTTATCAGCCTGCCCATGTCGACAGCATGAACCTGATAATCTTTCAGGCTCCCGTTCTGCAGAGGATTAATTTCATACCCTGCCAGATCGAGATTCTTTTTATCGAAACCATCCGTATTGGCGATGATCATGCCGCCCTTTCTCAGATTGGGCAGGTTAACCTTCAGCGATGAAGCATTCATGACCACCAGCACATCGATGAAGTCACCGGTGGTATTTATATTTTTTGCGCCGAAGTGGATCTGGAAAGCACTGACTCCGTACAATGTACCTTCAGGAGCCCTGATTTCGGAAGGATAATCCGGAAAAGTATTTACATCATTACCCATCTTCCCCGATGTATCGGAAAACTGGGTGCCGGCCAGTTGCATGCCATCACCGGAATCACCGGCAAAGCGTACGGTTACCTCCTCCCTTGATTCAACAATTTTGTCCATAACTAACATTACCTGATTTTGTTAACGCAAAAAAAAGAGCACTTTTTTCAACTTAATGGCCAGTGCTCTTTTTATTGCCATTTCTATAATTTAAAGTTTATAATAAGTCAGGGCCTTCATATACTGAGCCCTTTCAAAAGATGCAGGATCCTGTGTTTTCTGTTGGCTCATGATGCCGATCATTTCTTCGACAGTTTCGTAGCCGTTTTTCTCCATCCATTCAATCAGGTGTTTTTCAACATTCTGCAGATGGAAAATTCCATGTTTCAGCAGGGCCGAGCACATCATCACTACATTGGCACCGACAAGGAGCATTTTAACGGCATCAAGTCCCGTATGAATGCCGCTGGTGGCAGCCAGGTCTGCTGCTATCCTGTCTTTCAGGATGGCGATCCAGCGCATCGGCAGACGCTGCGCTGTAGATGTACTCAACTGAACATTGGGAACAACCTCGAATTCTTCCAGGTCTACATCCGGCTGATAAAAACGGTTGAATAATACAAGTGCATTGGCACCCGCATCATCTAGCCTTCTTGCCATATTGGCCATGTTGGAAAAATAGGGGCTCAGTTTAATGGCAACGGGTATATTTACCGAAGACTTGACGGAACGAAGTATATCGATATAGGTTTGTTCCACGTTAGCCCCCGACAA
>JBJKSY010000528.1:0-4389 GCA_046703645.1 Cyclobacteriaceae bacterium | reverse complement strand
CCTCTCAGCTTAATACCTGGAATACCACCGGCGACATGATCTGGCAAAAGACCGAGAACCCGGGAGAATATGTCTACGCCGTTAAAGTCAATAGCTGGAGAAGAACCCAAACCGGAATTACCAATATGGGATATGTGATATATGACTTTACCATGCTTCTGGCCGGTTCATCATATCCCGCAGATTTCCTGGAAAAGATGAAAGATACAGTCCTCCTTACCAACACTGACCATGTAATAAAGTTCGGGACGGCCGGGGTGGCCGGAGATTCCATCTTAATTCAGGCATACAGCGATATGCCGGGAAATTCCAACCCGACTTTGGATAAAAATGACGGATTGTACACGGTTCCGGGATCAGGCCTCATCACGTTAAAAAGTTCCGTCCAATATAAAGCGGATCATCCCTATAAGATCGTGCTCACCGCGACAGATTATAACATAGGATCTTTTCAGGTTCAGCATTCCTTTTTTATCTGGTTCAGTAAACAAAATTCCTCCCCAAACCCGCCTTCAGAATTAACAACCACCTTTGCATTCCGGAATCGCATCAACCTGACCTGGAAGGATAATTCCACTGATGAAGCAGGGTTTAAAGTTGAAAGAGCCGATACTTATAACCCGGATTTTATCAGGATCGCAGCATTACCGGCAAATACCACATCATTTACAGACAATAATGTACTGCCGGGAAGGGATTATTATTACCAGGTTACTGCCATGGGTTCAATAAAATCATCCCCGGGGAAAATCCTTGCAGTAACCGAAAAGGAAATCGTTGACGGACTGTTTCCTTCTGCAATAAATGTCCAGTTCAGGGTTTACCCCAACCCTGCACGGGATTACCTGAGGGTTTATTTCAACAAGCCGCCCAATGCAATGTATAATTTTAAAGCTATTGATGCATCAGGTAAGTTAAGAAAGAGCTTTGCAGCCAGAGAAGTTAGTCATCAGGAGGAGACCCTGGATATATCCGACCTCGTCCCGGGATTATATCTTCTTCTGGTATCGGGTCCGGGCATCAATCAATCCATCAGGTTTGTAAAATCGGATCATTGAAAATTTCCTGCCGGTAATAGTATCACCGGCAGTATTTTTCATAGGCCCTGGCCCCTTCCTTTTCCCCTCTATTCATAGAAATTCTATATTCGGAACAGGCATCAGATTTCCTGTTGAGTTTTTCATATACATTCCCGAGATAAAAGTGTATCAGCTTTATATTATCATTCAATTGTCCCGCCTGGGTCATCACCCGAAGGGCGTCATCATATTTTCCATTCCTCAGATACAAAATTCCCTTGTTCCTGTATGCCCAGCCGTTTTCGGGATCAATTTCAATGCTGGCATTTATATCCTTTTCCGCCTGGGCGAGAGAGTCCATTTCAAGGTAGATGAATCCCCTGTTATTCAGGTAAAAAGGATCGCCGGGTTTCAGGGTAATGGCTTTGTTGATCCATTGCAAAGCCTCTTTGGAATTGCCTTCTTCCTGTAACACAAGAGCCTTAACACTTTCGGCTTCCGCTGACAGAGGGTTCATATTTAATGCCGTTTTTAAATTATTCATTGCATTCAAAGTGTCATTCATGTAATAGTATGCGGAAGCCATATTCACATAGGTCTCAGCATTTGAAGAATCCTTTAACAATGATTTCCTGAATTCCATCAATGCGCTGTCATATCGGGCAAGCTGAAAAAAAACGGTTCCTTTCATAAAAGGTATAACGGAAGTGTCGGGTGCTATTTTCGCAGCCTGGCTGATATCAAGCAAGGCGCTTTTATAATCCTTGAGTTTATAATAAGCATTGGAACGGTTCAGGTATAGTGCGGCATTCTGGTAGTCGGAGGTTATCGCCCTGTTATAGGATTCAACCGCATCCGCGTATTTTTCATTTTCAAACAAGGCAGTTCCACGGTTATTCCACGCGTCCGCAAAACCGGGATCAATCTTAAGAGCTTCGTCATATAGCTTGACAGCCTGGTCGAAATTCCTGTCGCCGAGCTGTTGGTTGGCAAGGAAGAAAAACCTGTCACGTTTTGAACGGGCGCTGTCGCAGGAAACCATGATCAGGGAAATAAAAACAAACAAGGCCAATGAATTAAATATATTTCTCTGTTTCTTCATCGGATAGTCTTTTCGTGCGATCCCGGTAATATCATAGTTACAATGACGAAAATAACACATAGCTGTTTAAAACGGTTATTTTTTATAACTCCTGACAGTTTTCATTTTATTATGACATCATAAGCGATATAATAAAATTCCGGAATTTGAACTCTTAAATCCCGGTCATTTTAGATGATTTACATTAAATCATTAAATTGCGAAGGTCTAAATTTTAGGGTAATACCGGTCTGCAACAACGCAACTCATGGAACTGACAGATATATTGCTTAAAATCCCGGCTTTTCGTGGATTCACCAGAGGGGATCTCCGGAATCTTGTACCCCTGCTGGAGAAAGAAAATTATCCCGAAGGAAGTACGGTGATCCGGGAGGGCGCTATCGGCGACTCCCTTTATATTATAGCGAGCGGCAGCGTTAATATTTTCAAATCCGTTAAGGATCGGGAATCCATGCTCATGAACAGCCTGAGGAAAAACCAGTATTTCGGTGAAGTAGCGCTGATAGACAACCTCCCCCGCTCCGCAAGTGTAGTGACCCGGGAACCATCGGTTTTCCTGCGACTGAGGAAAAAATCTCTTGAAAAGTTCCTCGGTGATTATCCGGGATATGAAGGATTATTCTATAAAAACTGTCTTCTCGATACCATACGTCGTTACAGGCAGATCTCAACGGATATTTCCTTTTTCTGGTCCGACCTTCAGAAAAAGTCGCTGACCCTTGAGGAGATCAGCAAGGATCTTTCAAGCGCTAAAAAACTTCAGGATTTTTTTATCAATACGAACAACCTCGATTTTCACACCTACCCGGTACGAGGGATGAAACAATCCTATATTTATAGTCCTACACAGGAAATCGGGGGAGATTTTATCAACCTTACTCCTTTTTCCGAGCACGAATACGGGGCAGTGATTGCCGATGTAATGGGGCATGGAATTACGGCAGCGCTGGCGGCAGGTGCCTTCAAAAGCGCCTTTGCCCTACTGGTAAGGGAATATGGCAGGGAACCTGCTGAAATGCTGGCACAGTTAAATAATCATTTTTTCGACAACATATCCTCTCTTTTTGCAAGTTGTCATTATGCCTATATCAATCAAAGCTCCAAAACACTGAAGATGGCAAGGGCAGGACACTATTATCCCTTGTATTACTCAAAACCGGAAAATGGACTCATCAGTATAAAAAGTTCGGGATCAGCCCTGGGAATCGTCAGGAATGCCGTCTTTGAACAGGTAGATATGAAGTATCACAACGGTGATAAATTGTTGTTCTTCACAGACGGGATCATCGAACACCGCAATCCCGACGGAATCATGTATTCTGAAGAACGGCTTATCAGGATCCTTCTTGACAATATTGAAGATGACGATATCATTCATAAAATTGAAAAAGATTATGAAGAATTTACCGATGATGTCAAGAGGGAAGATGATGTAAGTCTGCTGCTGCTTGAATTCACTGAGTGAAATTAATTTTATTATAAATAAAAACGAATTGCGTCCTGAATTATCATTTAAACCGGCTGGGCTTCCGGTAATCTTCTTGATTTCAGAGCCGGAATCAGCGATACCATAAAAGCTAAGAAAAGA
Source organism: Cyclobacteriaceae bacterium (assembly GCA_046703645.1). Taxonomy (GTDB): domain Bacteria; phylum Bacteroidota; class Bacteroidia; order Cytophagales; family Cyclobacteriaceae; genus DATDPY01. Next base: position 680 of record JBJKSY010000528.1, on the reverse strand, counting down.
AAAAGAAGGTACATTATTATTTCCTGCCAGTAAAACTTCATTCCTGTAATTCCATATAATTTTTCCATGGAAGGCATTCCGCTGATCAATCCCATGACACCATGAGACATCAGGATCCCTGAAAAGGATGCAAGATCCATAATCAATAATCCCTGGACCAGGATGATCAGAACAACACTGGTTTTTGTCATTCCAAGGGTTCTCAGGGCCAGCAGGTCTTCCGACCTTTCGCGGATGAAATAATATAGACGGACAAACAAAATCAGAAATCCCATCATCATTGCAGAAATGCCGGCCCATGTCAATGCAGACAAAGTAAATTGGAGGGTTTTATATATTCCTGTAATAACCTTGGCTGGATCCACGACCTGTATTCCGGGTTCGAGGTTCCCGGGCTTCAGGAACAATGAAACCGGAGTATTCTTTTTCAAACGGATCAAGATTACTGAAATATTTCCCATATCCTCAGTTCGATTATCAGATTTACCCTGTTTATTAATACTTTCTCCATATCGAGGAATGCCGATAGAAACGGGGAAAGTAAATTGGCGGCCATACAACGGAACGAGGATTGCGTGGTCAAGCGGGTTATTGGTTTTACTTAATACTCCGGATACCTTATATAAATCTTTTCCGGTGCTTGCAGTCGTAATTCTGTCACTTACCGAGTCAAACCGGTT
>JBJKSY010000527.1:0-2482 GCA_046703645.1 Cyclobacteriaceae bacterium | reverse complement strand
CAGCATTATCATGATATAATTTTTTCAGTACTTCGTCAGGCAGATCCAGCCCGTTCAGCGGCCAATGGTAAGAAAAAAGATCGTGCTCATAGAAATGCTCGTCCCTGGTTTCGAGAACCCTGAAGGTAATCCGGTACATATGAAGATCCATGCCCATGTCGGTGCCGTAAAGGATCCTGTCCTGGTATTTTATCAGGAAAGCGTTTGCTGTTCTGGGAATGGGAGCCAGTTCGGCATAACGGGCCGCCACATCGATGTAGAGGTTGGGATAGGTATCCAGCAATTTCCCGATGATTGAAAGGTCATAACAGCAGTTGGCAAGGTGACAGGCAATAAAAGTAGTGCGGGGATGTTTTCTGACCGTATTCTCAAGTATCCTTATCATTCCGGCATGATCAACCACACCGGGTTGAAGATCCACTTTCCAGGTATAGGCATTCATAAGCCCGTCGTTGGTGGAATCCATCTTTTCATACATCCATTCCGGGTCGGCGACATGAATATTTACAGGCAAACCCAGGTCAGCACATTTTTCAAATACAGGATCCATTCTCGGGTCATCAGGATGCATACCCCAGGCTGCCGGTTTGGAATAAAACAGTCCCTTTCCCTTATCGCCCAGTTCCCCTACTCCTTTTGCTCCTTCACGGTAACAACGGATCAGCTCTTTTACGGCACGGTCTGAAAATCCCGGCTGATCATACCCCGTGTAGTCAATCCCGCACCAGATATCGAAACGGTCCCTGTATTTCGAATATACCTGCACCAGGGAATCAAACGACTTTCCGTGAGCATAGGTCATGACAATGGTTTTCTCGACACCTGCTGAATCCATATTCCTTACCCACTGGTTCAGGGCTTCTTCGGACCTGGGATAGGGATGAGAATGCATATCGATAACAGGGTATCGGGCTTTCATGACATGCGTTTCCGGAACTTTGTAAATGGATACGGGCCGGAAATTTTTCAGGAGTATGTTTTCAGGGGAATCCTTTATATTTTTTACACCGGTCTGCGGAGGGCAAGCAATAATTACCAGGCTCAAGGACAAAAATAAATTTATGAATTTCATACGCATCGTATTAAAAGATTTCTCATTTTACCTTTCCATTCAATATAGCAAGAATTAAATGACCGAGTTTAAAAAAAGTCTGAATTTATTTGATGCCACGGCCATTGTAATTGGGTCCATGATCGGATCCGGGATATTTATTGTAAGCGCCGACATGTCCCGGACACTGGGTTCCCCGGGATACCTGTTACTGGCCTGGATCGTTACCGGTGTGATGACAGTATTTGCGGCCGTGAGCTTCGGGGAGCTGGCCGCCATGATGCCATCCGCAGGTGGCCATTATATTTACCTGAAAGAAGCCTACAACCCGCTCACCGGTTTTCTTTACGGCTGGACCTTATATGCAGTGATCCAGACCGGGACTATTGCCGCCGTAGCCATGGCCTTTGCCAAATTCTCCCGCGTGCTGTGGCCATGGATATCAAAAAACAAAGTCCTGCTTAACCTTGGATTTATCAAATTCAACAGCCAGCACCTGGTGGCCATCGGATCCATAGCCGCGCTTACCTGGATCAACACGCGTGGCATCAATGAAAGCAAAACCGTTCAGAATATATTCACCTGGTCAAAGATCCTTATTCTGATTGCCTTTGTGATCCTTGGTCTTTCGCTGACACACGGGAGAAGTTATCAGCATGGTTACTGGAATGCTTTTTCAATAGTTGACGGAAAAGCCTTACCGCTGACCGGTCTGGCCCTGCTTGCAGCTTTCGGAAGCTCCATGGTAGGCTCACTATTTTCATCCGATGCCTGGTACGGCGTTGCTTATGCTTCAGCCGAAGTTAAGAATGCAAAATTCAACCTGCCGATGAGCCTGTTCTTCGGGACGCTCATCGTTTCCATTATTTACGTGTTTGTCAATGTTGTATATATTCATGCCCTTCCCCTGAATGGTGATCCTGCCGGCACCAATGTTCTGTCAAGGGGAATTCAATTCGCTTCCGAAGACAGGGTGGGAACAGCGGCCATGGAGAGTATCCTGGGCCATTCCGCGGAGATCATCATGGCTATCGTCGTCGTTATCTCTACGTTCGGGTGTAATAACGGGCTGATCATGTCGGGACCCAGGGTATTTTATGCCATGGCCAAAGACGGCTTGTTTTTCAGGAAATTAGGAGATCTCAATTCAAGAAGCGTTCCCGGCAACGCACTTGCAGCACAGGGAATCTGGGCTACCGTACTTTGCTTATCAGGAACTTATAGCGATCTCCTTGATTATGTCATTATGGCTGTCCTTCTTTTCCATGCACTTACAATTTCAGGAATTTTTGTCCTTCGTATCCGTAAACCCGCATTGGAACGGCCTTACAAAGCTGTCGGCTATCCTGTGATCCCTGCCATTTTTATTTTGTTTTGCCTTTATATGATCGTCGTGCTCCTTTTTTACAAACCCAGCTATACCTGGCCTGG
>JBJKSY010000526.1:0-3072 GCA_046703645.1 Cyclobacteriaceae bacterium | reverse complement strand
CGAATTTCCTCGACGTGGGAGGAGGAGCCAGCGCCAAGACCGTTGAAGCCGGTTTCAGGATCATTCTCAAAGATCCCAATGTGAAAGCGATACTCATTAATATTTTCGGAGGTATTGTCCGCTGCGACCGTGTAGCCTCAGGGGTTGTTGAAGCCTATAAAAATATCGGGAAAATAGATATTCCCATCATTGTACGACTCCAGGGAACCAATGCAGAGGAAGGTGCAGAGATAATCAATAATTCCGGTCTCAAAGTGACATCCGCAGTGCGTCTTGAAGATGCGGCCATAAAAGTGAAAGAGGCGATTGCTTCACTCAAAGATTAAGCCTGAATTATGTCTTCTGAAAGCCGTTTTTCATTAATTTCATAAAAAAAACAGGCATAAAGGGGAATAAATGATGAAAATCAGTTCATTTTAAATTTTTTGGTATCATTTTCGCTTCTTATTTAATCGAGAGTGAGAGAAAATATTTTTATCAGACTATATATTAATTTCAATTAAAGATATGACCAAGGAACAGAAAAGTAATGTGAAACTTGTGCTGGAGGTTTTGATGGTAACGGTAATTCTCATTGGAATGATCCTCATAATCCCCTGAAACGGATCATCGAATTTGATCCTGGATCTTTTTCACTAATTCAAGGCTGATATCCGATAAACGGTCGACTACTACATGGGCCATGGAAAGGTCCTGTTCCCCGGTAAAGTGATTCCTGAACCCTATACAATACATTCCCGCTGCCCTAGCCGCTTTAACCCCATTGGATGCATCTTCGATCACAAGGCATTCGGAAGAGTCCATACCGGCTTTTTTTGCTGCAGTCAGAAAGATTTCAGGGTCAGGCTTGGAATGAGCCACCTGGTCGCCACCCACGAACAGGCTGAACATTTTTTCCAGCTTATGCCATTTCAATACTTCGGTTATGGTTCTACTGGTTGCTGACGAAGCAAGCAGCAGCAAATAATCATTCGACTGGAACAAGCGGATAAGATCATGTGCCCCTTCCGATAAGGGCACCAGGCCTTTCCTTACTTCTGCAAGGTACCTCCCGCGACCAAGCAGCAGCAATTCTTCCGGCGTTTTATCAAGATGATACAATTTCCCAATCATCTTCCAAGCATCTACAGCCGAAGTACCTACAATGGATCTTTTAAGTTCGTCAGAAAGATCCAGGCCCAGTTCCCTGTAAAGTTCATTTTCAAGACGCTGGTGAACAGGTTCGCTGTTGACAACGACTCCGTCAAGATCGAAGATGATGGCCCTGATCATAATTTCTTTCCTGTGATAATTTGATTAAGATTCCCAGGCTAAATTAATTAATCCGTAATAGTGGATATCAAGCTCATATTATTAATCAGGCTGGAGCTGCAAAATAAATGGTAATTAATCCCGGAACAAGCCCCGGACCCAAATTTACAGAGCAGAGCTCCGGGGAATTACACCATAGCCATTAAGTTCTCCGAAGCGGAATGCGAAGGCGGATTAAAAATCGATTTCAATTTTATTTCCCGTGGCGTGAGTAATAAGAACCAGGAAATTGCCATTTGATAATTTCTGAACACGCCAACTATCTTCCTGTCCGCCGTCACTTTTTATTACCCGGCCGTCAAGCCTGATCCGGGAAGGTAACCTGGCAAGGCTTAGTTCTTCCCTTGAATGTTGATCAAAGGTTTTATAAATGATACTGCCGGCAGAATATACGATGTCCCGGATAATGGAAGTGGAATGAAGCAAATGATCTTCTCCTGCAGGAGACCATTGCGGGACTGCCCCCAGGCCTGTATAGAAATGACGAATAAAATCGGCATAACCGTCTGAAAACCAGGTTTCCGGCCATTTAGGCCCCGTCCATACCACCCCGTCATTCCCTGCCATATAGGTCGCCAGGTTGAAATAGATCAAGGCTTTTTCCCTGTAGGTGGTATCCCCGGAGTGACGATACCATAATGCACATACTGAGGCGAATCTTGAGGTGTGACTTCCCATGGGTTCAAAGCACCATGTCTGTTCCCGGATGGCATTCATTCCCGGCACGCCGAACACGGATTCGACCCAGTGCAACAAAGCAGGAACATCCTTAGACTCTTCAGGGTCCATGCCGGGGTTTTCAAGAAGATAGCGGGCCGTTTCCATGGGTGTGATCTGAAGCCTGTTGGATCTTTCCGGGTCATTCACCACATCCTCAAAATAACCGTTCCAGATATAAGTCTTCATAGGTCCGCTGATCGAAAAGAGCCAGTCCCAGGCTATCTTCCTTGCATGCATGAATTGCAATTCATCACTTTCCGTTAATCCAATACGCGGCGCTATCCGAAGCAGCTCATCAAAAAGGCGGATCGGTTCAATTACATTGGAACAGTATTCACTGATCACAGAATCAGTTTTTGCATTCACACGAAAAGGCCAGGGTGATTTAACTGTTTCCGATAAGGCAAATTCTTTTTTTTCCGGCCTTACATCCCTGATATGTTCTGCAAGGGCCCGGGCACAGGCCAGGGATGCATTAAGGTATTTTTTATCTTCTGTAATTTCATAAAAACGTAGATATCCTGTCCCCAGTTCGCCTACCTTGTCCGGCTCAATGTTATCCGGGCCGTCACCCCGCATTCCGTCGTTGATCCACCCCGATGCCCCCCTGTATATTCTGCTTCCCGGGTCACTGCTTGCAAACGGGACATTTTTCCATGACCAGTTTCCAGGGGTCGTACCATTCCGGATCTGGTAATCAAGCATGTTCCTGACAATTCCCAGATAAGAACTATCACCGGAATAGACCCGGTAATCAACAGCCAGGCTTGTTACCATGCCGGCAAAAACACAGGCCGGGTTATTAGGCCATTTCTCCCAGGTAAGTCCCTTTTTAAATTTATCAATGCTTGTCATTTCAGGACCCAGGAAACAGCAGGAGATATAGTAAATTTTAAGGCCGGTGCCCGGATCTGTCGGGGTTCCGGACTTAATGAATTCCGAAGCCAGTTTCATTGCTTCAGCCATCCCTGCCCCCGGCACATCAGGTTTATACCATGATAGCATATTGCCATCCGGGCCGGGTACTATTTTATGCCCGGC
>JBJKSY010000525.1:0-12640 GCA_046703645.1 Cyclobacteriaceae bacterium | reverse complement strand
GTAAATAAAAAATTCCCCATGTTTTTCAAAGGTTATTTAATCCCGGCAATATCCGGGTGAAACCGATAATCCGCAAATGTAATAATCAGCAGGAATAATGAAGAATGTATGAAAGGAATCCCGCCTTCCCGGGACGAATATATATTATTTAAGGTCGATCAGCTTATAAGTGGAATTCCAGGATTCTTCTTTCCCGGGCCCGATGTTCAACAGGATAAAATTTTCAGGACAAAGCGTTGTCGGACAGGCCCAGAAGACCTGCCTGTAAACGGGTTTATCCACCTGGCAGTTAACTCCAACCTTTTCTTTCATATTCATTACAGTAATATTATGATCTTCCGGTTTGTCGCTGTAACCTTTGAGTTCCAGCCAGACTGTACCTGTATCCAGATTGCCGGCAAAGGAAAGTTCCTTTCGGCTTATTCTTACAATACCCTTGAGATCATTGACAGTCGAAATGCTATAAGGAAATTTTATTATAAAATCTTTCCCGGTCCTGACCCCGTCTATCATGAAGAAATTATGGTTGAACTGATCGATCAGCATATTTTTTTCACCCGTGTTGCGGAGGTTATGCGATATGACGAAGCCTGGCGGATCGCCGGTCAGTGTGATCGTTTTGCTGTATATATATCCGAATCCATTATGATCTTTTATGATCTGTGTGAATTTTATCCAGTCATTTCCCTTTGTTACTTCCCAGGTTCCGGGATCGACGATCTTATACGTATGGTCCCATTGGTATTCTTTTTCATCAGGCTTTTCAAGCACGCCAACGCCGAGCCGGATGAATGTGCCTCCCACAGGTGCCTGGTCATAACCTAACCCCGGCATTACGGAGGCTTCTGCAGGTCCCGATAAATCCTCATGGAACAATGGATCGTGTGTTGTTTTCCACTGCCCGAAAAACCGGTGACCTTTCCATTCCAGGCTGGCAATGATCCCGGACCAGTCAAACCGGGTTGCCCGGTAATATCCTTTATCCTTGTCGGGAAGGTATAATTTCATGCGGACCTGTGAATTCGAGATTTCTGATTGAGGGTAGTTGTTTCCCGAATTCTGTGCCGTGGTATTTCCAGGAGTTGATACAGCAATAATCAGCAGCAAAAAGATGTTTCTCATATCAAAGATTAAAAAATTGAGTAAGAAAATGATTTAGATTTATTTTGCCGACCTGGCAAGTATCAGTGCCTGTGTGGTTATATAATATTTAGCCAGCATTCCCGGCACTTCCCAGTCGGGCATATCCCCATACTGAAGGTAATGAAGATAATTATGCACCACCTGGGCGAAGTGAGCTTCGTGACCCACATCATATTTCTCCGGGATCAGGATTTTCCATTCACCTTCTTTAATTTTCTGAAGTGAAATACCCGGGTATTTTTCCTGAAGTGTAACCTTGACGGCCTTTTCCAGCGGTGCCTCCAGGTGGTTATTTGCTTCAACGGATTTTACATAGAGGGTCGGCTGGTAATTTTCCTCCTTGCCCTGCCGGATGATAAGATCGGACTTTGTCCCCTTAATAACGGAATTATGCATGTCGCCGGCACCGGCGGGCGCCTGGTATTCCCAGGTTTCCGTAACACGCGCATATGTACCATTGATTTTATATTCGATTTCACCGTTGCAATATACCTTCAGCACATTCTTATCAAGATACTTATTCAGGAAATCAGGATATTGTTCCAGGCCGGTAACGGCCGTAAACTGGCCAAGGCTCAGGTCGGTTGTCCATCGCTTTGCCGATATCATGCTGATATCCCTGGTATAATCAATGATTTTTCCGGGAAAACATTCCCATTGCACCAGGTCGATCAGGTGGGTGGTTACATCGACAATCCCTTCACCCTGCTGGTTAATATCAAAATACCAGGCAGGTCTTATCAGGGGCTTGCCGGAAACATTCTTGTAAAAGTTATGAATGCTTTCTTCCGTAATTGCCGGATCTTCGGCGGAACCTTTCTGAAGCGTTCCGAACACCTCCGGTATGGCAGCCAGTTCCTTCTGGAGGGTATTGGTAATTTCAAACCGCTCGGTCATAATATCGTAAAGCAATACTTTCTTCTCCTTTGCCTTCTGAAAGGCATCTTTCAGCAATGAGAATTCCTCAGGAAAAATGACCATGGGCTTGTCGGAAAGCACATTGATACCGGCATCAATGGATTTGTAGATGTACTCGGTTTTCTTCGAGTTGTTACCGGCTATGATCACCACGTTACCGGGTTTTTCTTTAAGCATTTTTTCAAGGTAATCGGACCCTGTGTATACATATTCATCCCAGTGAGTAGGATTTTCCTGCCGGGTATTGTACCGCTGGATGAGGGCCAGGTGTTCCCTGAGTTCAGGGCCGCCGGGAGCATAAACATATACTCTTGAACTTACATTGTTATACATTTCCTTTTGCACGAGGGCGGCATGAAAGTGGCCCGGATCAAGGGTCATAAACCTGATGCTGTCGGATGGCGGGGTTGAGGAAGCTTCCTCATTTTTTTTATTTTCCCTGCAGGAAATTAAAAGCATCAGAAAAATTGACATGAACGCGGTTAAGGTAATTTTCATGAGTATGGATTTATTCTACATTCAATTTAAAAAGTTTAAGACAATTGTATAAATTAATGGCCGGTTATTTAGTTCATAATCGTGAATTTTTGAAGAATGATGCGAGGATTTACTTTTCGTATCCGGATTCAGTCTAAAACTTATTTTTCATCAATAAATTAATGATTCCATGACACAAAAGGAACTCGAATCGGTTATTGACAGGATATTTGAATCCATCGACAAACAGGTGCCCGCATTTGCAAACAGCCCTGCCGACTGGAATATCTCCGGGGGCAATGTGGCAGTTTGTATCATCGATGACAATGGCCGTATTTATGGAAAAATGTACGGTACAGATAAGATCCGACAGCGATCGTTTTATAATGTAGCCTGGAGAAAGGCCAGCCAGGTGTGGATTACCGGGTATAAGACCGGTGAATATGAAAAGCTTGTATTCGGCGGACAGCTCGATCCGCATCCTTTTGGAATTGAGCTTCCTGATCTGATGGGCTGGGAGGGAGGTCAACCCATCCAGTTAGATGATCAGACGAAGATTTCAGCCGGTTTCAGCGGGTTCAGGGGTGTTAATGACCTGGCAATTGTTGCCAAAGCGGCAAAGGAAGCGATGCATAAATTTAAAGAATGACGTATCCGGATGGAATAATGTAATCGAATCAATCATTAAGTTTTCATTCACAGCTTCTTATTTTTACCGGGGGTAATCCTTTCGAAGAAGAATAATCAGTCTGCTTGCAGACTCATGCAGTTTAATCAGACTTTCCTTATACTGTGATGCTACTACTCCACAATGTGAAACGATATTCTGGAATTCCTTCCATTCGTCGGGATCATGACTTATCACTGGAATTTCCGTTAATTTTTCTTTTAGTAAATCGTTATCATTCATGTATTCAGCGGCCATATAAAATAATTTTTCAGAATACTCCCTTGCCCGATTTCTGTAGATCAGGTAACGTTCAAGATTAATTTTTACTTCCTCCTGATGTTTCCAGTAATCAAGGATAGCATCAGACACTTCGGTTTTGGTGATAAGCCTCATACTTCCTGAACTTTTCAACTGCCATGCTGTTCTGTCCGTAAAAATGATATTTAACATAAGCAATGCTTTATAATCATATTTTAGGAATTGGTCTGACACTGCATTTCGGGGTGGATTATAGTATAGGAAAAGGATTAATGAATCAATGTTATTGAGAACTATTTCAGCGTAGTCTATATTTTGGTCAATTTCAACTGTGTCATTTCTGACATCTTCAAGCAGCGATTTCATATATTTTCTTTCGGTTTGTCTCTGATCAATATTTTCCCTTTCATTATCCGCGAGAAAACCGCAGAATACAGCTAGAAAAACCATAAAAAATTCAAATACATAATGTGTCATTGAATTTTTAAATCTTCCCATAGGCTTTACTGTTTATATGATTTTTTTATTTGATAATAGTGGTTGTTGCCGGTAATTGTTGACTATTAAGGCGTGAAATATAACGAAAATTTATAATGTAACAAACACTCTGAATGAGGCACTAAAAAATATATTTGCTTTTCCCGTTGAAATCAATACTTGAAAATCAGATCGTTTATCGGGGTTGAATGGTTTACCCTATAATTCCCGGTTTATAGATCTCCTTTAATTTTTGAAGGTCATAGGTGCCGGTCGGTATATTTCTCCCTTCATGTGTCTGCGAAGATCCGGAACAGGCAATAAAAAGAAGAAAAACACAGGAAGGAAAAAACATCTTGAAAAATTTCACGGCTGAAGGATCTTACGGAATGCAGGTTAAACGAATTCCGCCTGATCTTCAATCAGTTTTCAGGGTAATTCAGGGATCTCCTGAGGATGTGTTAAAAGGCGATTGTTGCCGGCACGGTACCGTTAGAATGGTTTGCTCCTGCGTTGCTTTCCGTGATTCCGGCATATAGGCCGATAGGGGAAGGATTATCTCCGGCTGATCCGATCCCTTGCTGCTTGCCGGATAATTCGGTTTTAAGTGCCTGCGTGATACTTCCGGCAATTTCATTTTGTAACCCGAAGATCTCGTATTCTTTTCTCTCAAATGAAGCAGACCATAATTGCCGGTTATTTTTTGTATCGATCAGTTGCACATAAACACGTACCAAGTTCCCTGATCTACTGACGCTTCCCTGTAGTATTCTGTTTACGCCAAGGTCATTTCCGATTTCAGGGATCGTTTTAAGATTGTTTTTATATTTTAGGGTAAGGGTTTCCGGACAGAATTTTATTTTCACAAAATCCGACAATTGGGTTTGTATTTCATCCGTGATCCCTTCGCAAAAATAATCCTGGTCAGGGTCATGGTTTATGTTTATGAACGGGAGGATGGCCAGTGCATTGTTTTTATTCCCGTGAAGTACTGATTTTAAATATCCCCTCGAAAATAAAAGGAAGAAAAATAATGTCATGAACCAGGAAAAAAAAGCAAATGCCCTGCGCGGAAGGGAATTTATTTTTTTATTCCCGGATTTTCTATGGTGAATGTTTATCACCTTTTTTTTCGGTATCGGGAATCCGTTATTAAGTATTGCATAAACAGGCATGGGATTTCTTACGTTTTTCAACCTGAACGTTCCCAGGTGGGTTGAAATAATATCCGGCTGATTCTGTATCAGATCATATACGCTTTTGGAGATCAGGATTGCGCCTTTGAGGCCGAGTGACTGGATCCGTGATGCAATATTCAATCCATCACCGTAGGCAATTCCGTTGATAAAATGAACCTCGCCCACGTGGATCCCTATCCTCAGGGGCAAAGATTCATCCAGTAATAATCCCTGGATTTTAATGGCGCTTAATACGGCTTCATATACACTTCCAAACAGGCTGAGACTTCCGTCCCCGAAATATTGAATTATTTTGCCCGTGTGTTCAGTGACCGACTTATCAATGATTTCACGATGCCTTTCCAACCGGTTAACGGTTTGAGGCTCATCATACTGCATCATGCCTGTATATCCCACAATATCTGTATACATGATGGCTGCGAGCTGACGTCCTTGACCTGTCATTGTTTAAGAATTTAGGTTTATGGTATGTGCTTATTGATTTGGTTCAGTAATAACATTGCCTGGAAAACAAGATCTATTTTTCCGTGAGTTGAGGTACCTCCGACTTGTTCATATAATTCTGCAATTGATTTATTTTCTTGACATATTCTTTATAGATCCCGGATTGCCTGGCAATATAATTCCTGACGGGTCCTTCCCCTGCGTTGTTCATGAATGAATCACATTTACTTATCGCACCGGTCAGGATTGAATCCATATTGTTATAATATGCCCGGTCAAATGTTTTTTCATCATTGATATCCTGCAGGCTGCGGTAAATCTTTTGTCTTTTTTCACCTACGGTATTCGGAAGTTTGATCTTCTTCCGGAAGGCCAGGATCTTCAAAGAAAGACCTTGTTTGTGCTGGTCGCTGACGACAAGGTTGGCAAATTTGCACAGGTCTTTCGAGTAAGCCTGTTGCTGAGCCAGGTTGGAAATATCTGCCGATAATTGCGACACATCGTCCAGGTCATCCAGCAGCAGGGCTGTTTTTTTGTCATCACCGTAAAAGCGATCTTTATTTACATTAACGGCGCTCTCATAGGAGACCGTCTTGCAGGAAGCTGTGACAAATAACAATGCGGCGATCAAAATACCTTGTTTCATAGTTATCGGATTTAAAATGTAAAAAAAGACCAGGTGTCCGCACAGGACAAGAATTGACACCCGGCCCGATATATGGTTCAATTAACCTACAGGTTCTATTTGGTAACAACGACCAGGCACCTTGAAGAGGCCCAGAATTTCTGCGGATCGAGGATCAGCAGCTTATCAACTTTTTTCTTATTCGTATCCATCACCATTTTGTAGGAATCTTTCGGATGGCTTGTGATCAGTTCTGCCTTGTTGCTGTTGATGGGGATGGAAAAGGTATTCCTGATGTCGATATTATTGAGCCGGGCAAGTTCTACATTGTTATTCAATTGTTCAACCGCCCCAAGACCAAGAATACCGCCTTCTTTTTCAATTATGTTCTTCTTTTCAAGTTCCTTGGCGGACCCGGCGGCATAGTAAGCTACGCTTGACTTATTGCCGATAGAACTTATTGTCTTGTTCTGATCTTCAATGATATTCCGCTGGGATTGCGTGTCAGTCAGCAGGGAATCATTAACATTCTTTAAAAGCTGGTTATCATTGGTAAGCAATGCAACCTGTTCGTTAAGTTTCTGAACTTCCTTCTCCTTTTCATCCATTGACTGTTTCAACTGGTCAACAAGACTTTTTAATTGATTCAACTGGCTGTGAGCACCTTTCAGGTTAACTGAGAGGGTGGCAATCTTAGCGCGATTTTCTTTCATCAGCTTGTTGATCGTTTTGAGATCTGAAATCATGTTATCGCGGATCTCTTTGTTATCTGCAGTTAAGTCCTCGCGGTTCATGGTAATCATCGATTCACGGTTTCTTATTTCATTCAGGTTCTTTTCTATAGCTGCAATGAAATCAATATAGCCGGTCAATGCCGAATCCCGTTGTGCAATTGATTTTGAGGCGCTGTCGAGTCGGGTTTCAAGTTCACTGACCTGGGCATTCCTGTTATTCATATCACAGGAGGTCATTAATAACAGACATATGGGAACAATGAGTATGCGTTTCATAGTTATAAGCTTTAAAATTCTTGAAGTACATACCAAAGCCTGTGCCGTAGGATTAAAATGCTGGTTTACTGGTTGTTATAAAATAATTATAAAAAAATAATTGTCATTATGACAATAATTTTTCAGGATGAAAATACTTTTTCAGGATTTTTCTTCCTTTAGCATCCTGTAAATTGTCGAAAATCCGATATTAAGCCGGGCAGCCGCCTGTTTCACATTACCGTTACATTTTTTTAAATATGCTTTAATGATCCTTCGGTTATATTCTTCCAGGGAAAGATCCAGGTTAAGAAATTCCGGGTCGTTATCATCCTTGGAGAAGGTTATATCATGGGCTGAAATTTCTTCGTTGTCGGACATAACGCAGGCGAGTTCAATGACCGATTTCAATTCCCGGATATTGCCGGGAAATGAATAGTTCATAAGTTTATCTTTTGCTTCTTTACTAAGGGATTTTTCCGGAATACCATTCGCTTCCGCATAATCATGAATGAAAGATTTGGTCAGGATGAGAATATCGTTTTCCCTTTCCCTGAGAGGGGGTAAATGAATGTTCAGCCCGAATAGCCGGTAATACAGGTCATCCCGGAAAGTTTTTTCCTTTACCATTTTCTGAAGGTTTTTATTGGTGGCAACAATGATCCTGCAGTTTATCCTGATGGGTTTGTTGCTGCCGACACGAAATATTTCCTTTTCCTGTAATGCACGTAATAACTTCGCCTGGTTGACCTGGTCCATATCACCGATTTCGTCCAGAAAGAGTGTGCCTGTATCTGCTTCTTCAAATTTTCCTTTATGACTGTTAAGGGCACCGGTAAAGGAGCCTTTCTCATGACCAAATAATTCACTTTCAACCAGGTCGCGCGGAATGGCAGCCATATTGATAGCCACGAATGGATTTTTTTTCCTGGCAGAATTATAATGTATAGCTTTTGCCACAAGTTCTTTCCCTGTTCCGGTTTCACCGGTAATAATAATACTGATTTGTGTTTGAATGGCTTTTTCAATCATAGGGAAAATGCTCCTCAGCGATTTGCTCTGGCCGATGATCAGCTTGTCGAAGTCATATTTTTTTTCCACTTCTTCCTGAAGTGTCCTGATGCGGTCCCTGAGACCGTATTGTTTTTTAAGATTCCTGATGATGTTGAGCAATCGATTCTGGATATCCCTGGATTTGACAATATAATCAAAGGCTCCCAGTTTCAGCAATCCTACTGCAGTTTCTATCTTATCCTGTTCGGAAATCACCACTACCTCTATGTCTTCATTAATTTCCCTGATCTTGTTGAGAAGATCTTCACCGGTCATATCCGGCAAACGGTAATCAATAGTGACCAGGTCCGGTTCCCTGGAAAGATTTTTGAGACATTCCGTTGCCGATTCAAAAACTTCCGTCTGAACATCCGGGTCTAATGAAAGGTTATAGCGGATGAATTCCGCATACCAGGGATCATCCTCAACAATGAATACTTTAAGTTGCGACATAAAATTATTTTTTCATCAATTATCCTTCAACAAGCTATTGCGCTGATCATCATACCTTCAATTGATTGTAAAGAACATCCTTTACCTGTTTGGCCTTTTCTATAAACTCCTTCCTCATTTTAATTCCTTCGTAAATATTATGAGGCATAGGCTTGAAGCTTTCTATCTTTTTAAGGATTCGTTCAAGGTCGAAGTAACCCATATGGCGTGTAGAAGGTATAAGTTTATGTGCCTGGAAACGGATCTTCTCAAAATCCTTTTCTGCAGACGTGTTTTTAAACAGGTTAATGGCATTACAAAGACTGTCATAATATATGCT
The DNA here is from genome assembly GCA_046703645.1 of Cyclobacteriaceae bacterium. Classification (GTDB taxonomy): domain Bacteria; phylum Bacteroidota; class Bacteroidia; order Cytophagales; family Cyclobacteriaceae; genus DATDPY01. Next base: position 3,615 of record JBJKSY010000525.1, on the reverse strand, counting down.
GAGAAGCCTCTTTTCTTCATCATCATTCTTCCCGGTGGTCATTTCATGCAATTCCCCGTCATCGGCGGCTTTGATTCCGGGAACATTTTTATCATCCGATGGAATTCCGTCTTTTTTAATGTTGCGGCTTATGATGTCGAGTAATTCTTTTTCATCAAGAGGTTTCTGCAATACATGGATGAACCCGGATTCCCTGGCCCTGCTTTTAATTTCCTCATTTACATAAGCCGAAACGGCAATCGCCGGAGTATGACTGTCAATCAGTTTCAGTAATTCGAATCCGTTCATCCCGGGCATATGCAGATCAATTATAATAAGATTATACCGGTCGGAAGAAAGGATTTCAAGGGCTGCATTTCCCGAGGCGGCTTCACGGACCCTGGCTTTGTGATCTTCAAGCATTTTCCTGATCAGGGCGAGATTATAAGGGTCATCGTCCACCAATAATATCTTTAGCCCGCTCAATTCTACACTGAAATCCGGACCGGCTTCGGGGCTGCCATGGTTTTCCGTTGCCCATTCGAAGGGAATTGAAACGGTAAAGATGCTGCCCTGGTTAACGGACGATTCTAAACTGATGGTTCCACCCATCAATTCCGTTATCTTCCTGACGATGGACAGACCAAGTCCTGTTCCGCCGAATTTACGGGAGGTGCTGTTATCCGCCTGGGTGAATTTACTGAATATGTTCTGCCTTGCTTTTTCGTCAATTCCGACTCCGGTATCGCGGACTTTCAATTCCAGGTACTGCGTTTCCGTAATTTTGGCAATGACTTCTACAAATCCCTTTTCTGTGAATTTAATGGCATTACCTATGAGATTGTCGACAACCTGGCGGAGCCTGTATGAATCGCAAAGGATTTTTTTCCCCGAAATTGAATCATCGATTGTTGCATACAGATTTAAGCCTTTGCCTGAGGCAACCGGTTGAAATGTATTAATAGTTTCCTGAATGAGCTGTTCGATATAGCAGGGTAAAAATTCTAAAACCATTTGCCCGGCTTCCAGTTTGGAAAAATCGAGGATCTCATTCACGATCCGCAACAGGTGATTAGAGGAATGATCAATAATGTCGATAGCTTCCTTTCCTTCTGCCGAAAGATTTTCTTTCCCCATTAATTTCGTATAACCCAGGATCGCTGTAAGAGGGGTCCTGATCTCATGGCTCATATTGGCCAGAAATTCTTCCTTAACGAGAGCCAGCCGTTCTGCTGTGGCTTTGGCTGACTCCAATTGCCTCTTTGTCCGTATTATAACAGTAACATCACGCGTAATGATAATGATCATAACCAGGACCAGCAGGGCGGAGGCAGTACCTATAATGGTAATATACTTTGTTGTATTCGTGAAAAAAATATCGGCGGATTGCGCTTTAGCCGCCTGAAGCCGGTTAAGGTATGCACCGGCCTTTTCCGCAATAGCGCTGACTTTTACCGTCAGGGAATCATTCTCACTTGTAAACTCAAGATCTTTTTGCATTAATTTCTTCCTTAATGCAAGGTTCTTTTTGCTGAATTCTTCAAACGTCTTTTTTATAGGTTTGGATAATTCAACCTTTGGATTAACCAGTGCTTTGATGGAATCACTGGTTTCTTTAATGGTGTCCTTTCCTTTTTTAGGCGGGAAAAGCCATGAAAGGAATCTTCGTTTGCGGACGGTTTTGGAAGGAATAGTATCTTTTATTGAAATTGTATCCGGCTTATTGATCCGGGTTTCCATAGAATCAATTTCAACCAGGACTTTTTCCATGACCCCCGGCACATTTTCTGAAGTGTTTTTCAATCGAATCAGTTGTTCCTGGATAAATACTTTCTGATCGAGGTAATTGTTCAGGCTGTCGAGGTACCTCAATAATACCGAATCACCTTTGCATTCCTTATATAAGGCATCAATACCCTTATCCATCTCATTAACGGCCTGCCTGTGCGCTAACAGGTAATCATTGATATGAGTGATATTGTATAACCTCATATTATTTTCACCTGTATGCATAGTCCTTACAATCTCCTTTATTTCTTCCTCCCGTTTATCAGGCTGCACTGTTGCCCTGAGGGTAAACATCAGGTGAGAAAGCCCGTGGTAGGAAATATAACCTACCGATGCCAGGGCTCCCACAATAAAAATGTAAATGAGTGCAAGTTTGAATCTCATGAATGACCGGTGGTCAGTTTAACTGATTATGGATTCCGGAATGTCAGGATAATACCAAAAGAGTAGAATACTCGATTATAACGATAAGTTAGTAATGCTATTTTGCAATAATGAACATTTGATTTTCAAAATGACAATTTTCAGGGTCGATTTTCAGGTCTATTTTTAGCGAATAAACTTTAATATGCTGATTATCAATAATATGAATTTATTGCCTCTTTCCTGGCATCATTATTTCAATGCAATGTGAAAGCTTTTGACATATGTTCCGTATATCAAAAGTTGATGTCTATTTATTACACTCTCAAATAAACAATGAAAATTATGGAAAGGAAAAGCAAATGTTTGACATGCCTTGCGGGAATTGGTTGGATAATATTCACTGTTTTGCTGTTTTTTTCCTGTAACAACAATCAGGAATTAATAAGTCCGGTGAAGATCAGCAATGCCGGAAATCAGGGAAATACAGGAGAATTGCGTTTAATGCTGACGGATGATCCTTTTTTATTCCAGAATGTCAGCCAGGTGAATGTAACAATTTATAAAATCGAGTTACGTAAAAAAGATTCCACCGATGTTGACGACATGCCGGATACAGTCAAAGAGGTAATGGATACTTCGCAGATGGACAACGAGGAGCATCATCATGAAATGTGGGGTATGGCTGAACAGGGCCAGGGTGATGCATACAGCAATAACGATAAAGATTCCAGTGACGTATATGTAACGGTCCTCAACACCCCGCAGGAGGTTAATTTGATGAATCTCCGGAACGGGATCACCATTGATATGGCAGATACTTCTATACAGGCGGGAACCTACGATATGATCCGGTTATATATTTCGAAGGCCAGCGTTGTTATGAATGACGGAACTGTTTTCAATATTACGATTCCCGGAGGATCGCATTCGGGTCTGAAAATATTTATACCTTCCGGTATAGTTGTAAGCAGTAATCAGTCGGCCAGTTTGCTTGTTGACTTTAATTTATCTCATTCCCTTGAATGTATCGGAAGGAGAGATAACCCTCTTGGATTTATTCTTAATCCTGTGATCCGGGCGGTCAATGATATCGATGCCGGTAAAGTTTACGGCTTCGTAAAAGATACGGGGATGATGGCGCTGAAAGGTGCTTATTTATGGCTGAAAGGCGATAGTGTGATCAGCTCAACGGTTTCCGAAGAGAACGGTTTTTACCAGATGATCGGGATACCCGACGGAAGCTATACTCTTTATGCAGCTTTGGCGGGATATGATACTGCCAGCGTACAAAATGTTCATGTATCGGACGGTGACCATACCCGTGAGGATATAGAACTTAAACCGGCTAAGTAAAGAAGGTTAAGGTAAAATAAAGTACCCTGTTTTCAATCTAGTTCATTTTTATCCCGGATGTCGCTTTCCCTGACATCCGGGTTTTTTATGGTTATTTTCAGCATAATAAAAAAGAGGCTGCTTTGGCGA
>JBJKSY010000524.1:0-2380 GCA_046703645.1 Cyclobacteriaceae bacterium | reverse complement strand
GCATAAGGTCTTTTTCATCAGTCTGTGTATCGCCCGGCGGCCGAAGCTCTGCCGTCGGTATCAGCTTATTGACAGGGCCCAGGCCGGGATAATTCAGTTCTTTTTCTGCCCAGATAAGCCAATGACGTATGAAGTGTTTATCGACGGCTGCGATGGGAGCAAGGCTGCCGCTGGTATCTCCGTCCATGGTGGCATATCCCAGGTCCCCCTCACTCCGGTTTGAAGTGGTAAGAAGGATTGCATGTGAAATATTGGCCAGCAGCCATATGATCGGTGACCGGGCCCTGGCCTGGATATTCTGCAGGGCGATATCGTCCGATTCCCAGCTTAGTTTCCGGCCCAGCTTATTTTCTATTTTTTTAATGTAGGAGCCTGTTTCATCCGATATTTTCCATTCAAAAAATGCGCTGCCGAGGTCGTCGGCCAGAATCTTAGCGGATGATAAAGTTTCGGCCGATGAATTGTCGGATCCCTGGTAGGCACAGGTGAGCATATTTCTTGCGATTTCTTTTATAGCTCCGGGACCGGGATGATCTTTCGGGATACCTGCCAGGTCCGGCCTGCCGATTTTTTCCAGGAAAAGATAAATTCCAAGCTCCCCGATGCCACGCCGGATCATTTCCGTGACGAGTACTGCACAGCAGGAAGAATCGGCGCCGCCGCTCAGGGATAAAACAAAGCCTTTGTTCCCGCTCTTCCTGAGATAGTCAAACAGGCCGAGTGTTGCTGCGGCAGTGAATTCCTGGTTGCGGTTCAAGGGTTCCTTCGCGTGTTCAGCATGGGTTGAAGCGGGATCGGCGAAGTTTATATCTGAATAAACCAGGTTATAATTGCTGTAAGATAATAGGGAATTACAATTTATCATTCTTCCATGCTGGGCAATCAGGATCTCTCCGTCATAGATCATTCTGCCCGCTTCATTTCCGAGGAGATTTGCATAAACATAAGCGCATTCAAATTCTTTTGAACTTTCCAGGACCAGGTTCCGGCGTTTGCCCGATTTGTCCATGGAGAAGTGACTTGCACTTGGGTTAAGGATCAGGTTCACTTTCTCATCATATAGATGGCAGGCCGGCCTGTCCTGTCCGGACCATGCATCTTCACAGATTTCAAAACCGATCTTAATACCCCGGTGGGAAAATATGAAATTTCCGAAGGGAATATCTTCACCATTGATCTTTATATTTGAGGTGCCTTCCTCAATCCGCGGGCTGAACCAGCGGGGTTCATAATGCACACCGTCATTGGCGAGAAATTTCTTCGCATAAATTCCCAGTAACCTCTTATCGTGGATTACGCAGGTACAATTGTATAACCGGTTCCCGGATCTGACGGGTAATCCGACCGAAACGAGAATATCTGTACATTCCTGTTTCAGAAGCTGCAGCATCGATATAGCCTTTTCAGGCAGCCATGTACTCAGGAAAAGGTCCTCGCATCCATACCCGGTTACCGAAAGTTCCGGAAGGCAGAGAATGTCGATATTGTTCCTGCGGGCTTCACGGATCGCATCCGTAAGATTTTTAAGATTGCCCGTCCAGTCAAGGGGAGTCTGGTTTACCGTTGCCCCGCCGATTCTAAGGATCGAATTCAATGTCAGGATTATTAGATATTCAATAATTCACATGTATGGGCCGCCGCATCCTGTTCAGCGCTTTTTTTGCTGAATCCGGAACCTTTTCCTACAGGCTTATCATCGATCAGGACCTGGGCAATGAATTCCTTGTAATGCCTGTTCTCAACCACATCAAGAATGGTAAAACGGATGGATTTACTGTTCCTGTGTGCCCATTCAATCACCCTGCTTTTGAAGTTAGGATTGTTCATTACGATATTTTCCAGATCGAGATAGGGTGAAAGTAGTTTTTTCAGAACAAATCTCCTGCACTGTTTATATCCCTTGTCGAGGTAAACGGCGCCTATGAGTGCTTCCAGGGTATCTCCCATGATAGATTTGTACGCCTGAATGTGTTTGCTGGTTTCGTGGTAGGCGATAATCTGTTCGAGTCCGATTTTTTTTCCGACCAGGTTGAGTGATTCCCGGCTCACGATCCTCGAGCGTATTTCCGTAAGGAACCCTTCTTCTTTATAGGGAAACCTTTTAAATAAATATTCGGCAATTACCAGGCTCAGGATAGCATCTCCGAGGTATTCAAGGCGTTCGTTGGATTCTTTGATGCCCCCTACATTTTCTTTGGCAACGGAACTGTGCCGGGTGGCAAGCCGGTACAGGTAAATATTTGAAGGCTGGATGCCGAGAATCTGTTTTATCGATCTTGCCAGGTTTTTATCTTCACTGGATAGCCTGAATAACGGTAATATTCTGGCCCGAAGTAAATGCACATCAGTCGAATTTTTTGATAATGATGGAGGTATTATG
>JBJKSY010000523.1:0-6229 GCA_046703645.1 Cyclobacteriaceae bacterium | reverse complement strand
GGACCCCTTGAAAATTAGGTTCAAGGTTTTTTTCTTCGTTTTTTATTAATATATCCTGATTTCAATTCAATTATTTTCTTATCCCAACCCTGATTTTTGTACTTTTTATCCATTAGTGGGGTTTATAGTCCATCAGTGAAATTTTATAATTAAAATTTTATTTTGGCTTTTCTACTTTTCTTTGATTGCACAAAGAAAAGTAGCAAAAGAAAGTGCACCACGAGCGAAGCCCCATCTCCCCGCGAAACGCTCATCGGTATATAAAAGATTGTGGTGATATCTGAGAATATCCTAATACCCATTTCAGTTGTCCCACCCTACAAGGGCTTGCCGACCAACAGCCCTCAATGGGGCCACGCCGCTCGTGGACGCCCACGCACAATTAACATCCCTGTCCTTTGAAATCTTCCTCGCAAGCATGAAATTCTTCAATTTTAACAAGTTCATTTATGGCGTTAATAACCAGTGAAACCGGTTCAGCCTTCTTTTCATCTTCGGGTTAGCCGGGCCTTGTGCGGATTAAATGCGGCTGAAACGGGTTCACGAGGCCTGCCCGGCCAGGATGGCGACAGATTTCATTATTTTAAACCGCATTCATCCAAATGATGGAACCTCGAATAAATATAAGACTTGTCTTAAAGTCTTGACGTTTAATGGGAATTAACCGGGTAAGTTGAAATACAATTTATTATTCGGATTTATGGATTGAAAATAATAAACAAGGGAATCCTATTCGGGAGGGTGTCCTTTATAGTGCAGAAATCCCCCATCCACATAAAGTATGTGGCCGTTCACAAAATCAGAAGCCTTTGAGGCAAGGAATATAACCGCCCCTTTTATATCTTCTGGTTTCCCCCATCGTGCTGCCGGCGTCCGGCTCCGGATAAATTCATACATTCTATTTCCCGGAATAAAAAGATCCGAGGTCTGATCTGTTTCAAAATAACCCGGACCGATCCCGTTTACCTGTATATTACAGGCAGCCCATTCAGCCGCCATACTCTTTGTCAGCATGGCCAGTCCTCCTTTTGCAGCCGCATAGGGACCAGTTGTTTCCCGGCTCAACTCACTCATCATGGAACAAATATTGATGATTTTCCCATATCCTCTTTTCATCATGCCCGGGACCACCTGTCTTGACATGATAAGGGCACCTGTAAGATCAACTTTTACAATTCTTTCAAAGTCTTCAAGGGATACATCCAGCAATTCTATTCTTTTTGTAGTTGCCGCATTATTTACGAGAATATCAATACCGGTACTTTCATTGAACCTGGCTATGTGTTCCTTTACTTTAGGTTCCTCCGTAATATCACATAGAAAACCTTCAGCCTTTATTCCTTTCTCCTTCAGGAATTCCACCGCTTTTTCCAGTTTACCGGGAGTATGTCCATTCAGAATTATATTTGCCCCCATTTCGGCCATTGCTTCAGCCATTGCAAGTCCCAGGCCATGTGTTCCTCCTGTTACCAGGGCTGTTCTTCCGCTCAGATCAAATAATGAATGGGTCATATTTCTCTCTTGTTTACTATCCGGTTGAATCTAAATAAATTGTAAGCTTATTTCAGGTCACGAATCCTTAAATATGGATTTATAAATACCCGGATATATCTCCCAGGCCCTGTCGGAGTACTTCGAAGCTTTCATCGACACAATTAACTACAGTGGAAGGAATGTTCTTCCCGGGCCCGCCGTCAATCACTATATCGGTTTTGTTCCTGAATTTCTGAAATATTTCCTTCGGATCGGTTTCATATGCCAGAATCTGATCCTTATGATGAAGGGAAGTTGTAATGATCGGGTTTCCCAGGAGCCTGACAATTTCCCTGGGGATCTTATTATCCGGGATTCTTATCCCGACGGTCTTTTTCGTATTCCTGAAAGTTTTAGGTGCTTTGCTGCTTGATTTCAATATATAGGTAAAAGGTCCGGGAAGGGTTTTTTTTAGTACCCGGAATACCGGCCTTGAAATATTGCTGGCATAAAGAGAAATTTCGCTCAGGTCATTGCATATAAAGGAAAGGTTCACTCTCGATGAATTAAGCCCTTTCAGTTTACATAATTTTTCAATGGCTTTCTGGTTGAATATATCGCAACCGAGGCCGTAAATTGTATCAGTGGGATATATAATAACCCCGCCGGCTTTTAAAATTTCTACAATATGTTCAATTTTGGAAATACTTGGATTATCGGGTGATAATTTTATATATTCGCCGGCCATGGATCCGTTATTTAACTGGAAATCCTGATTCTTCCTCAATTTAATATAAAATATTAACACTATGGGGCCCCTAACGGGTAAAAATAAAAGTATCTTTTTTGTAATTGCTTTCGCAGTTGCAGCATCTTCATTTTCCTTTTATATCTATCAGGTACTTTATTCTCCCAATATCTTCGTCGGAAAGGAGAACGGGGGCTACATTGAAATTCCGGACAGCGCAGGGTTCCGTGATGTACAAAATATATTGTCTGAAAAAAAAATCGTAAATGACCTGATGGCATTCAGTTTCCTCGCGAAAGTGATGAAATACGATAAACATGTAAAACCCGGAAGATATCGCCTGACTGAAGACATGAATAATATTACCACTATCAGGCTGTTGCGTTCCGGACAACAGACACCGGTTGCCCTTACTTTCAACAATATCCGTTTGCTTGATGAGCTTCCGGGTAAAATTTGCGATAACCTTGAAATGGATTCAACGGAATTGCTGGCATATCTCGACAGCCCTGCGGTATATGAAAAATACGGGTTTAACCGGTATAACTTTATCGACATGTTTATTCCCAATACGTATGAAATATACTGGACCATTTCGCCGGAGCAATTCGTGGAACGGATGAAAAAGGAATATGACAATTTCTGGAATGAGGAGAGAACGGAAAAATGCAATGAAATCGGATTTACCCCCAAAGAAGTTGATGTCCTGGCCTCCATTGTCAAGGCTGAGTGTTTCCACAAGGAAGAAGCGCCTGTAATCGCGGGACTCTATATTAACCGGATCCGGAAAAACATGCCCCTTCAGGCAGATCCTACCGTCGTATTTGCCAATAAAGATTTTTCAATACGCCGCGTATTGAACAAACATATAAATATTGACTCCCCATACAATACCTATAAATATACGGGACTGCCGCCCGGCCCGATTAATATGCCGGATATCCTTTATGTTGAGGCAGTGCTGAATTACACCCATTCGGACTATCTATATATGTGCGCCAAAGCCGATTTTTCCGATTATCATAATTTTACCAGCTCTTATGCTCAACACCTGAAAAATGCAAGGGAGTATGCCAGGGAACTTAATAAAGAGAAAATTTATAAATAACAGGATGTTTCAGTTCGATACAAATGTTCGTGTAAGGTACGCGGAAACAGATAAAATGGGTTTTGTGTATTACGGCAATTATGCTGCATACTATGAAGTGGCCAGGGTCGAAGCCCTAAGGTCACTCGGGCTGACCTATAAATCCATGGAAGAAAAAGGCATAATTCTCCCGGTCCTTGAAAATTATTCAAAATATATTCTGCCAACCCTGTATGATGACCTGATAAGGATATCTGTAATGATCAGGGAATTGCCGGGTACCCGGATCAGATTTGATTATGAATTATTCAATGAAGCAAATAAATTGATTAACTTGGGATATACTACACTTGTTTTTGTAGACGTAAATACCGGCCGGCCAATGGATATCCCGGCATTTATTCTGGAAATTTTAAAGCCTTTTTTTTAATGCCATCCGAAATCCAGAAATATTTAGACCGATATAATATTGAAGTCGCATGGGACCGTATAAAAAAAAGGCTCGATAGTATTCATTTCGGTAAACGAAGGACTTCACTGTATCAATTCCTGAGAATTTTTATAATCAGTTTTTTCAAGGATGAGATCCTGACACGCGGAAAAGCAGTTGCCTATAATTTCACCCTGGCGATCTTTCCCGGGATAATTTTCCTGTTTACCCTGCTGCCATATTTCCCCATTCCGGGCATGCAACATACCATCATGCATTTCCTTGATGAAATCAACCTTTCATTTATAGCCCAGGTAAAGGATATCGTAAACGATATTCTCCTTACCCCGCGAGGGGGTTTATTGTCAATCGGCGCCCTGGTAACCCTGTACCTGACCACCAACGGGGTAATGGCAATCATAACGACTTTCAATAAATTCTACAAAACAACAATACCCAGGGGTTATGTAGTGGATTATCTTGTTGCAGCAGTCCTGACAATCATGATCATGCTCGTTATGACCATAGCCATGGGTCTGCTTATCGGCGGCCAGATTGCCCTTCATTATATGATCCGGATCGGGTTCCTGACGGATGACATTGTATTATGGCTACTGGTACTTTCCAGGTTTATTACGCTATTCATAATATTTCAAATTATGGTTTCGCTGATTTATTATTTTGGGCCTTCGGTGGAAGATCGCTGGCGCTTTTTTAACCCGGGTTCTATAATTGCCACCCTGCTGATCATTGCCATTTCCTACGGATTCTCGTTTTACCTTTCCAATTTCGCCAATTACCATAAATTCTATGGTTCGATTGGTGCCATCATAGCTTTCATGGTCTGGTTATACTTCGTTTCAGTGATCCTTCTGATCGGCTTCGAGATCAATGCCAGTATCGACCGTGTAAACCACGAAGAATATGTGAATTGATTCATTCTTTCCGGAATTGCTATTCCATTCCCGGGATTACATGGAAAATTCTGCCTGATCACCAGAACAGCCCGCGATTTTATTCCGAAATAAACTTATTATCCCGAAAAGCCATATTGTTCCATTTTTTAACTGTTTATCAATGGATATAACTGGTAAATCAATATCTTCCGAATATTATTTTATTCGCCGGTTGGCCCGGATCTGTAACAATTATATTGCGGTTTTTAATCCAGGAGAACAAATTTTTTATCAATTCCGGGATTATATGATTTATATCATACTCCACTATCCGGGAAGGGTCTAACTTTATAAAAATATATGTTATAACAATTATTGTATACACACATAATAATATTAATAAGATGAAAAATTCAAGCAGAAATTCGAAAAATTTGAAGAGAGCCAGGGCAATGAAACAAATGACGGGAATATTAATAATTTCAGCTTTATTCATGTTCTTTTCTCTTTTAAACCTGAATAATGCCAATACCAGATTTAAAATTGAGACTGCAGGCATGGATATTTTCTCCGGTCCCGGACAGGGAAATTCGGCTGTCTGGAAAGCGCCGGCATCGGCAAATGAGTTGGTTAATCCTTATAAAGGTAATGCTGCCGAAACAGCCAAGGGAAAAACACTTTATATGCAAATGTGTTCTGTATGTCATGGTAAAACAGGTAAGGGAGACGGTGTTGCAGGTGTTAACCTAAAACCACGGCCTGCTGACCATACCAGTGCAGCAGTACAGTCCCAGACAGACGGAGCTATTTACTGGAAACTAACAAACGGCAATCCTCCTATGGCTTCCTATAAAACGATACTCACGGATGAGCAGCGTTGGGACCTTGTGAATTTTATAAGAACCCTCAAAAAGAAATAGTGTGTGTGTGATTCCTGCGGTTGGTTATGCCTGCCCTACTATATAGGGCAGGTTTTTTAATTATTTGGGAATCATTGAAGTTCACTTATCAAAGTTTTAATATTTTCAGAGGAGAGAATAATTTCCTTAATAAAAGGAATGAAAATCCTCCCGAAAACTTAACTGATTGCCTGGGTTTCTTGCCGGATTTTAACAGCTCATTTTAATTTTCCGGGTTTCCTTTCCTATTTTTGCCTGCAACCATATGATTTTTAAGGATAAAACCACTCCGATGAAGCGAATAGAAGAAACAATAAAACAGAATATATCATTCAGGAACGAATATCACAGGGGTTCCGTAAACCTGATTTTTACAGGAAAATGGATCATTAATCTCCACAATGAAATATTCAAACAGTACGGACTTACCATTCAACAATATAATATCCTGAGAATATTAAAGGGCCAATATCCAAAATCCACAACGGTCAAGCTGATCAGGGAAAGAATGCTGGATAAAATGTCCGATGCTTCCAGAATTGTTGAGGTGTTGAGTAAAAAAGGCTTACTGAAAAGAACCCTGAATGAAAAAGACCGGAGGAAAGTTGACGTAATCATTACCCCGAAAGGGATTGATCTTCTCAACTCAACTGATCAGGTAAATGAGACTATGGACAATATCCTTTCCAGGCTTGA
>JBJKSY010000522.1:0-9693 GCA_046703645.1 Cyclobacteriaceae bacterium | reverse complement strand
TCAGCATTTAACCCCTTATCAAATCCGGGGACCACCACGCTTCCGGTTCCCGTAGAATCCGGGATTGTATCGTTCACAGGTTCATTGGTGAAAAGTCCGGCCTTTAAAAAACAACCTTTATCTGCATTATTTATATCGGATCCGCTATAATTCTGAAGAAGCTGCAGATACGACTGTACCGATATGCCAACCTTATATGTTGAATTCGGATCCAGACCGGTAATCCAGTTCTTAAGATAAATGAAAGTCTGACCGTTGTCACAATAAACATTTTGCTGGGCTGCCGGATAATAATTCCCGGAGGCTGTCGTGAATCCTCCGTAACTGTAGGAATATTTATATTTGCCGATATCTCCCAGAGGGTAATCGGCAACAGCAGCTCTCCACCCCATCAGGTCACTATCAAAAGTAGATATCGAGGACAAAGCTTTGGAAGGTGTATTATGATCCAGCTTACAGGCGCCCAGGCTCAATAAAAGGATAAAAATCCAGTTATAATTCCATTTCATTTTTCGTTTTTTAGTTTAAGTGTAAAAATAAAGTGCCCGCTCCAAAATAACTTATTATTTGAATAAATATGATATACTTCCTGAAACCTGCATAAATGAAGGTCTTAGATTCAGCGACCCGGAATTCTTCATTAAATTACTGATCCCGATATAATAAGCCGGCTGAATGCTGATCCTGTAAAACCTATTTAAGTTCAAATTAAAGCTGGTACCGGCAATACCATTTAAATACGCCAACCGGTATGGAGAATCTTTTCCGGGCCGGATAATAAATTCAGGATAAACATTGCCTGGGTCCGTGAATGTATTTTTTAATAAAAACGAGGGAGCAATTCCCGCGTCAATGATCCATTGAATACGAAGGTTATACAGAATATACCCGAATGTTAACGGGATTGAAATAAATTCGAAATTATTATCAACCCCGATCAAAGGAGATGAAGCTCCCGAAGAAAGATTAGTAAAATTATTGCTGGCGGAAGCCAAAGCATAGTTGTATATATTTCCATAACTTCGCGCAAATTGATAATTTATACCTCCGTGTATTACCCAATGTTTCCCGATATCACCACCCATTCCAATTCCATAGGTATAAGTAATATCGGGATAATACGTAGAATTTTTCAGAAGGGTATTGTTATTATTGGAATAGGGAGAATAAATACTTGATAACTGCGATCCCGTCATCGGGTTATTCTTTGCCATCATTAAATTTGAACCATCTGATAAATTGGGATTAAAGTAGCCTGAACCGAAATTAACGCCAGCCCACAGGTTTTTGGGAACACCTGGGGATTCCAATACCGAGGTTTCATAAATAAAAGTATCCCTGTAACCGGGACCAGGTGGAGCTGCCGGTCGGTCAATCGGATTAAAAATATATTTTGAGGTAAGCTTCAAATAAATCTGAGGTTGATGCGAAGCCGGCATATTTACCGACCCGATCGATTTTTCGCTGAATTTACCGGGTTTATTACCTGCGGCAAGAATTTTTTTACCGTTCTTCGATGGTGATAATTTTATATGAGCATTATTCTTTAAATTTTTTCCCGGCTGTTCTGACAGGATCAAAGGATGAACTTCTGAAAGAGACAAAGAAGGATTCGTTTCATGGGAAGTCAACTCCGAATTTCTGTATTGTGATTGCCCATTCCACATCCAAATAACAACGGATAAAGCCAACAGGACTGATGCGGCGGTTACCCATTGGAATATCAGAAGTTTATTCCTGTACCGTTTTGCTTCCAGGTTTGCCAGGGAGGAATCTATTCGAGTCCATACGTAGGGGTCCGGTTCAATTTCAACTCCCTCAAACCTGTTTTTCAAGAAATATTCGAAGCCGTCGTCATGAATGTTTCTCATAACTTCTTATTTTTTCCTCACCCAATTGTTTCTGTAAAAGCATTTTAGCCCGCGCATATTGAGATTTTGAGGTTCCTTCACTGATGGAAAGTTTTTCTGCAATCTCTTTATGGCTGTAACCGTCAATAGCATAAAGATTAAAGATCAAACGGCAACCGACAGGCAGTTTTTGAATCATCTGCAGTAACTCTTCCAGGCGGAATCCTGAAAATGCCACAGACTCATCATACCCTTTTTTCAGGTAATTAATATCAACCATGGGCAGCATATATAATTTAGACCGGTTATGGTTTAATGCCGTATTGATCAAAATCTTTTTCATCCAGGCTTCAAGATTGGAGAAGTCTCTTAATTTGGGAATAGCATTAAAAATCTTTATGAATGATTCCTGTAAAATATCCTCCGCTTCTCCTTTTGATTTAGCATAACGCATACTGATCGCCATAAGCCTGGCGGCATGCCGATCGTAAAGTTGACATTGCGCTTTCCTGTTCCCCTTGATACATGCTGAAATTAATTCCCTGATATCCATCAGATCCCCGGAGTCCTGTAATATTTATATTGTTATGACACTGGAATTAAAGTAAAAGTTGGAATCAAAAAATCATATATTTGAAGCAAAATCCTTTAATCTGAATTCATTCATAATGAACAATGTCTTATGGATTCTTTCGCTCCTGGTAGTAATCCTTCCTGCGGGGTACATTAACCAGTCATCACATCTTAAAGAGACCAATTTAATATATAACGATCATATATACGATCCCGGCATTAAATCCGTTGAAATTTATAACCAGAATTCCGGTCAGGGCCCGGTCATCGACAATGCCGTTTCCTCTCTCAGGCAAAATAGCCCTTTCATTCTTGAATTTGATGAAATCAATGAGGATGCAAGATATTACCAGGCCAAAATCGTTTATTGTAACTGGGACTGGACTCCTGCCGATGTTCACTCCATTGAATACATGAACACCTATAATGAGATTGATTATCAGTCTTACACTTACTCAATGAATTCCAAGATCCCCTATACGCATTATAAATTCATCCTTCCTCCGGTCAAACTTGCCGGGAACTACCTTGTTTACGTTTATGACCGCGATAATCCTGACAGGATCCTTTTATCACGACGGTTCATGATCTTTGACCCGACAGTGGTAATAAGTCCCAAACCCGGAATGTCCAGCAGCATACCGTTAAGGAGCACTCATCAGCAAATTGACTTTTCCATTTCTTACAACGGATTGAACCTTCTTAATCCCGCCGGTGATCTGAAGGTTGTGATCAGGAAAAATTTTTCATGGCACAATGCAATTTCAGGCCTGCATCCAACCGAGATTGATGACCAGAATAAATTGCTGTCCTATACGCAATTCAACCTGGAAAACAACTTTCCCGGCGGCAATGAATACAGGTATTTTGACATGGAATCGAATGTAACGACCGGTAGAAATGTAGACCGGATCGTCAACAGCGCAGACAGGATAGACGCTTTCCTTGGAATTGATAAACCGCGAAGCGGTCAGGCATATGGTAAATGGCAGGATATGGATGGGGCATATTATATATCTACGATCGATGGGAATGATGCCAGCACCGAAGCCAATTACATGTATACACATTTTTTCCTTAAGACAGACGTCAAGCTCAATTCCAAGGTCTATTTATTCGGGGGTATCTCCCTTCGGCAACTTCTTCCCGAGTATGAAATGAAATATGATTCCGGCCTGGGAGGATACACCGGGAATTTTCTGCTTAAGGAAGGTTATTACGAATATCTTTACGTAACCTCAGGGAATGATGAGTACCAGATTGAAGGAAATCATTATGAAACGGAAAACACTTATGATATAACCGTTTATTACCGTCCTCCATCCAGGATTTACGATTACATTGTCGGGTACGCCCAATTCAAGTGTAATCTTGATTAAATATAATTTTCGATTTTATAGGTTTTGGTTCTCTGGGTCGGATCGACATTAGCCAGATCGAGCATACCGAAGCCTTTAAAAGTAAATTCACCGATACCCAGCATAAAGACGAAATTCTGAACTTCCGGGGCTGCATATAAAGTAAACGGGAAGGTATAGCCTCTTACTTCATATTTAACATCCATATCATAAAGCGGGTAAATGCGCGCAAATTTCTTCTGGTTTTCCCTGATCTTCTGAATATATTCAAGGTCCGGTACTACCTGGAATTTATAAAACGACTGCAGTTTTTCCGGTGGATAGAGTTTTGATTTCTCCATTCTTTTCAGCGTTGACTCATACAGCATGTCCGAGAATTCATCGGTATCCGGGGATATGAATTTTTTCCCTTCCGTATCATTGAATTTTGGTGAAAGAAGTACGAGTGGAGAGATACAAACAAACTTGGAGACATTTTCGAGAACCGGTATTTGCTCCTCCTCTACCGCTTCCGGTATCAATACAAGGTTTCCGACTTCAATTTGGGGAAAATCAAAAAGGTTTTTTATAAAATAATCAAGAAAGTCTTTATTAACGCAGGAAAAAACCAGTGTAATGCGGCTGGAATAATAGTGTAATCCGTTCCGGCTGATTTTAATCTGTCCCTTAAGGCCGGAAAAATTATATTTAGTATAATTAAAATACTCTTCTTTGCCGCCTTTCAGCAGAACCCCTTTGATTAGTTGGGCTAAAAGATATTGATGATGAAAAGGGACATAACCTCCCTTATTCTTTAAAATAAAAACTATCCTAATCCTCAAAGCTTTACGAATTTAAAATGAAAAAGTACATCCCTAACAATCAATAACTGATGACAGTCTATAATTATAATTACTTAACTTAATAAAAAATCAAGCCCAAAATTTTAGTATATTTTTCTAAATTCAAAATTATGTAAAAAATATTAAGAAAATTTAACATGTATTTTATTTAAACGTAAAAATTACTAATATTTTAGATACTAAAAAAGAGATCGGGATATTTTAAACATTAAACCTGAAATGCATTATATCACCATCCTCTACAATATAATCCTTTCCCTCAATGGCAAGTTTGCCTGCCTCTTTTGAGCCGTTTTCGCCATTAAAACGGACATAATCCTCAAATTTAATAACTTCTGCGCGTATAAATCCCTTTTCAAAATCTGTATGAATAACACCGGCAGCCTGAGGAGCTTTCCATCCTTTTCTTACAGTCCACGCACGCACTTCCTTTTCACCGGCAGTAAAAAATGTTATTAAATCCAGCGTTTTATATGCCGATTTAATCAATTTTTCAAGACCGGATTCTGCAATCTGGTATTCCTGGCGAAACAAGTCCTTTTCGTCGTCATTCAATTCGCCCAATTGGGATTCCAGGGATGCGCACACAAGTATAATTTCCGGGTGTTCTTCAGCCAAAGCGCTTTTAAGTTGATCAACATACCGGTTTCCCTTCAAGGAACCTTCATCAATATTAGCCACAAAAATGACAGGCTTTGCCGTTAACAACTGGAGTTCTTTTCTGTAAAAAGCTTCATCGCCATTCTGAAAGCTCATTGATCTGATGTTTTTGCCTGATTCAAGACATTCGCGGGCTTTTTCAAGCAATTCCAATTCCTTCTTTGACTTCTGGTCACCAAACCTGGCTGTTTTTTCGATCCTTCCTATTCTTTTCCCCAGGGTTTCAAGATCTTTAAGCTGTAACTCAGTATTTATCACTTCTACATCCGACACAGGATCGATTTTCCCGGGGACATGAGCAATATTTTCATCCTCGAAGCATCTCACCACATGTGCAATGGCATCCACTTCCCTGATATTGGCCAGAAATTTATTGCCAAGCCCTTCACCTTCACTGGCGCCCTTCACTAATCCGGCAATATCAACAAATTCAATTACTGTCGGCACCAGGCTTTTGGGATGTACAAGATCATTAAGGATCTTAAGCCGCTCATCAGGTACGGTAATGATACCGACATTAGGTTCAATCGTACAGAAAGGATAATTGGCAGCTTCGGCTTTTCCCTTTGAAAGTGCATTAAAAAGTGTCGATTTGCCCACATTCGGCAGACCTACTATACCACATTGTAAACCCATTAATTCTTCACTTTAAATACATGATACTGTCTAAATCCATTGATCAGTTCTATGGTGGAAACCCGTATGATCGTATAAAACGGAATTGCTGCGATCATGCCGAATATCCCTCCTATGGTTGCTCCAACAAAAATAATAATAAAAATCTCCAGAGGATGTTCTTTTAAGCCTCTTGCAAAGATCATCGGCTGAATGAGCATATCGTCATTAATTTTAATGAGGGCAAATACAACAAAAATTTTAAAAATAATAATAAGATAGTCATTCGCCATATGGAAACTACCTGTGGAAATTGCGATCACAACGGCGAACAGACCTCCCAATAGCGGCCCCAGGTATGGTACAACATTGGCAATTGCGGCAAAAGCCCCTATGGTAACGGCGTATTTAATCCCTATAATTGATAAACCAATCGATGAAAGTGCAAAAATTGACAGGCATTGAAATAGCAGGCCGACCAGGTAATTCGTTAACAATTTCTCTATTTTGGAAAAAACTGTAATGACTACTTCAAAATAGGCATTGGGGACCAGGGCCAGGATGAATTTTCGAATAAGGCCTTTTTCATATAAGAAAAAGAACGTGATAAAAGTGACGGAAATAATCCCGATGAAAAAGCTTCCTGCCACGGAAAATACTCCCTGAAGCAATTTTCCCAATTCCAGGTTATTCTGGTTCCTGATCGTACTCATGAAACCATCCTGAATTTTCTTAATAAGGGTACCTTTTTCATAATTGACAAGTCCATGATTTATCAGCCATTCTTCGATATGTGCGACGGGCTGGTTTAACCAATGCCAGATATTAGTGAAATTAATACTTGATATTATTTCAAGTTGATCCCGGATCAGGGGAATGAAAATGGAAACGAAAAGTAATGCCAGGGTTATTAATAAGCCGAACGAGAATATAATGGCTAAACTTCTGGGAATATTTATATTATATATCTGAGTGCCATTCAGATAATTTACGAGGGGTCGAAGAATAGTCGATATAACAAAAGCAATTAGAAAGTAAATGAGTATCTGTGAGAAATACCAGGAGAGGAATGCCAGGATCGCAACAATAACCGCTGTATAAATTGCTGTTTTTTTCATATTTCCGATACTCGGGAATAAAAAGGTCCCAGATCCAGATTTTCAATACTATTCATTCGGTCCGGTAAATAACCGGGTTTCAAATTCCAGGTAAAACGGATAAGCCTGAATATTCATAAAATTAAAATAAATATGTCAGGTGAATTGTTTTATACAGGATGATTTAGAATTCAGGGTAGAAGAAAATAAAAAAACCCAACTTCCATTGGGTTTAGCTGAAACTTTCAGTTATTCCCATTTAAGTTCTGTTTCGGATCCTTCCTCATTTTCTTCTTTACCGTGAGAAACCTGGGAAAAGTCATAATCCGGCATCAATTCGGTCTTAACATGGTTGATGGTTCCCTGCAGGGCTTCAAAAAATTTATCAAAATCTTCCTTATAAAGAAAAATTTTATGTTTTTCATAATAATAGCCGTCTTCCTTATACCTCCTCTTACTTTCAGTAATCGTAAGATAATAGTCATTGGCCTTCGTAGATTTTATGTCAAAAAAGTAAGTTCTTTTTCCCGCCCTTACCCTTTGTGAATAAATTTCCGCTTTTTCGCTTTCCTTGTTTTCTTCCACAATCCTGGGGATTTTATAATAATTTGTTAAATTCTTCTAAATATAAGAGAATAACCCAATATCACACAAATCTTAATGAATAAATTCCAAAGATTGTTTAAAAAAAATATAGTCTTGAAAAATAGGATTATTTTTAATTTTTAGTCAAAAAAAGGCCATTTTCAGGCTCAATTAGACATTTATGATTTTGGATCTTGAAAAAATAAGGGAAATTGGCAAATTGGACCTGCTCGCAAAGCAATTGGTGGAAGGCTTTATAACAGGTCTTCATAAATCCCCCTACCATGGTTTTTCAGTAGAATTTGCTGAACACCGTTTATATAATACCGGGGAAAGTACGAGAAATATCGACTGGAAGGTTTATGCCCGGACCGACAGGCTGTATACCAAAAGATACGAGGAAGAAACGAACCTCCGGTGCCTGCTTCTTATCGATAATTCTTCCTCGATGTATTATCCGGTAAAAACGTCCGGCAAGATCCATTTCAGTATCATGGCGGCGGCAGCATTAGCTTACCTTCTTCAAAAACAAAGGGACGCTTTCGGACTATGTACCTTTTCCAACGAAATTGAATTTCAAACACAGGTTAAATCCACAGGGACCCACCTGCATAAAATATTCCTTTTATTACAGGACCTTGCTAAAGATAAGCCTGAAAACAAAACGACCTCAATTGCGGAAGTTCTTCACCAGATTGCCGGGAAAATCCATAAAAGAAGCCTGGTTATCATATTTAGTGATATGTTCGATAACAGGGAGAATTCCAGAGAGTTATTCAATTCCCTCCATCATCTGAAGCACAATCAGCACGAAGTAATTCTTTTTCATGTGACGGATAAATCAACTGAATTCAATTTTGAATTTGATGACAGGCCCTATGAATTCATTGACCTCGAGACTCATGAAAAAATGAAAATTCAGGCGTCAGAAATCCGTGAAAAATATGTCCGCACGGTGTCGGATTATTATAACGACCTGAAAATGAAATGCGGGCAGTATAAAATCGATTTTGTGGAAGCCGACATTAATGAAGATTTCGACAAAGTATTATTGGCCTATCTGATTAAAAGGACCCGGATGATGGCCTGAATCCAATCCCATGAACCCCCATTAAAACGGAATTATTATTCCCCGTGCATCCAGAGTTTCTTTGCCGCGAGTTCTTCCTTCGATTCAACATTATCAGGATCGGGAATGCAGCAATCAACCGGGCATACGGCAGCGCATTGAGGTTCCTCATGAAAACCTGTGCACTCGGTGCATTTCATGGGTACTATATAATAATATTCAGATGAAACCGGCGCCTGCGGGGCATTTACATCAACAGAAGCTCCATCTTCCAATTCAACCTCAGTAAGCTTCGTTCCACCGCCCCATGTCCATTCAACTCCGCCTTCATAGATCGCCGTATTCGGACACTCCGGCTCACATGCACCACAATTGATGCATTCGTCCGTAATCATTATTGCCATAGAAATCCATTAAATTAAATACTAGTGGCAAAACTATTCTTCCTAACTTTGAGTTCAAAGCTTTTTATCATTAATGCCTGAATATCGTCATATAACCACCTACATTAAGCTCGGCGAATTTCTCAAAGAATTCATAAATTCCCCTGACCGGGACTTGCTCAAAAAGGTTGAAGAAATCAATCCCTGGTTCATTCCACGTTTTGTCATACAGGCACTGAAAGGCCTCCTTGTCTATCTGGATGAATATAATCTGAAAAGATGGCTTGATAATTATAAAGAAAATACCGGTAAACCCAGATCCATAGGGATTGTAATGCCTGGAAATATTCCTTTAGCCGGTTTTCACGATTTATTGTGCACCCTTATAAGCGGGAACAAGGCGCTGGTACATACAAGCCACCTGGATATTTTGTTAACTCAATTTATTATTGAAAATCTTACTGAAATCGACCCTGAGCTAAGGGACTTAATCCTTCCTGCAGATAATCTTAATGATGCTGATGCTATCATAGCGACTGGATCTGATATCACTTCACGTTATTTTTCCTATATGTACCAGGTTAAGCCCCATATCATTCGTAAAAACCGGACATCATGTTGTATATTAGACGGAAATGAATCATCGCAGGATCTTTATAAC
>JBJKSY010000521.1:0-13636 GCA_046703645.1 Cyclobacteriaceae bacterium | reverse complement strand
CTGGTAAAATAGTTCTTTGCTTTCATATTCCGGTGAACCGGTATCCAGTTTATCTCTGAATCTTCTGATTTCATCAAGGTAGCCGTCAAGACCCAATGCAAGTATTTTCCGATAATCGACTGCTATGTGCGCATCCCCGGAAGTCAGGTTTCCCTCTGCCCTTATTATCCCGGCCTCATGGATCCGTCTTGCCTTTTCATCCATGTTGGCATACCCTTTTTCGATCAGTGTTTTACCTTTCCACCAGCGGCATATTTCCGTTAGTTCCGACTTCTGTGGTTCGGTGATATAAAAAGCATCGCCGGGCCTTTTATCGAATTCATCCAGCTCATTGACAATCCAGTCGACAGCATATTCCGGGAATATCGGCGCCGCGCGAAGGACCGATGACTGGTTGCCGGCAATGAGTTCACCCTCAGCAATATAGATTGTCATTTCTTCGAGGGTCACTTTTAATGCCAGGGCCCGTTTTATGATTACCGGCATGTTTGCATTTTCCCTGTAAATCCTGGTATAGATCCGGGCTCTTTCGGTACAGACCGTGGACCTTGCATTCAGGACTTTATCCTTCAGATTTCTGATCCGGTCAGATATTCCGGTATTTTGTAATGCAATCATATGATTATCCGCCTATATTGACAATTAAACCTTTTTGCAATGCATATTGATAATAGGGTTCCAGGTCTTTTTCCTGCAAAGAAGCAAAATCACCATAGTTATATTTTCTGCCCAGCATTTGGTACTTCCTTTTACCCAGTAAATGGTAAGGGAACAGATCCATTTCCCTTATAACTCCAAACCCCAGTATGTATTCCGTAATGAATATCATTTCCCTGATGGAATGATTGAATCCCGGTATTACCGGAACCCTGGCAACTATATGTGCCCCTGTTCTGATCAGTTTCTTCAGGTTTTCATGAAAGAGGCTGAGGCGGCCGCCTGTATATTTTTTATATTTTTCCTCATCGGTGTGCTTAACGTCTACCAGGAAATCATCAATTAATCCTGTGAAGGGTTCGATCTTTATCCAGGGTACATGAAGTGATGTTTCAACGGATAAATGAATTCCCTTTTGCTTCAACCCGTAAGCAAGATCCACCAACAAGGAATCCTGTGAAAACGGTTCCCCGCCGGTAAACGTAACCCCGCCGGAGCCCCGGGAATAAAAAGGAAGATCCTTTTCTATTTCCCTTATCAGATCCTCCGGGCTTCTTTCTTCTCCGCTCACCGTTATGGCTTTTGCGGGGCAAATATTCCGGAAAATTTCAGGATCGGATATTTGCTTTCTGCGAATCGATAAATGATCATTCTTTATCACGACCTGTTCACCGGGCACACGGGTACAATCCCTGAACTTCCGGCAAAGAGATGGATCATATAGGATCTCAGGGAGTGTTGATTGACTTTCCGGGTTGGAACACCACCGGCATCTGAGCGGGCATCCCTTGAAAAAAATATTTGTCCGGATCCCTGCGCCATCATGCGTAGAGAACCTCTGAACGTTAAAAATCTTCAGGGAAGCCATTATTTTAAAAAATACTTTCTTTCGAAAGAATATTATATTACAAATGAAATAAAAATATTCTTTATTAGAAAGAATTAAAAATGAAAAATTTATTTCTCCCTTTCAATTATAAATTGATAAATAGCTGATATACAATAATTTAAAAAGTAAAAGGAGTTAGTAAATTGTACGTTCCCCCGGTCATTTACTAAGGAATAGTGTTAAAATGGAAGTCAATGCAAATAAGGGCCTAAAATGCAGATTGATATCTTGTCTTTTAAAGTTATGGCCGATCAGGGTTTATAACTGTAATTCGGGGCTTCACGTGTCACATATACGTCATGGGGATGGCTTTCTTTCAGCCCGGCATTGGTGATTTTAACGAATCTGGCGTTTTTCAGGGCCGTGATATCATTAGCCCCGCAATACCCCATACCGGCCCGCAAACCTCCGACAAGCTGGTACAGCACTTCGGAAGTAAGTCCTTTATATGCCACCCTTCCTGAAATTCCTTCAGGAACAAGTTTTTTAATATCATCTTCCATGTCCTGGAAATAACGGTCCCTTGAGCCGTCTTCCATGGCCTCAATGGAACCCATCCCCCGGTAGGATTTAAATTTTCGTCCTTCGTAAATAATGATCTCTCCCGGGGCCTCCTCGGTTCCTGCGAGCAAGGACCCGATCATTACGGAATCAGCTCCCGCTGCCAGGGCCTTTACCATATCGCCGGAAAATCGGATACCTCCGTCGGCAATGATCGGCACACCGCTTCCTTTCAGGGCCTTATACACATCGTTAACTGCAGTCAATTGCGGCACGCCCACGCCGGCAATCACCCTTGTGGTACAAATTGATCCCGGGCCCACTCCTACTTTAACAGCATCCACGCCTGCTTTTACAAGCGCCTGGCCGGCCTCCCCGGTCCCGATGTTCCCAACGATCAATTCCAGGTCAGGGAACCTGGATTTGACTTTTTTAGCTGCGTCAATCACTCCTTTTGTGTGGCCGTGAGCAGTGTCGATGCAGATCACATCCACACCGGCCTTCTTCAGCAATTCCACACGTTCAAGTATATCCTGGGTTACTCCTACGGCGGCGCCTGCCCGTAAACGCCCGTAATCATCCTTGCAGGCATTTGGCTTGTCTTTTTTCTTGAGAATATCCTTATAAGTGATCAGACCGATGAGTTTTCCCTTTTCATCGATGATCGGAAGTTTTTCGATCTTATGTTCCTGGAGAATATTTTCCGCCTCCTCCAGGCTGATCCCTGCATGGGCCGTGACAAGGTTCTCGCGGGTCATAATATTCTTGATGGGACGGATCATATCTTTCTGAAACCTCAGGTCCCTGTTGGTTATGATCCCTATCAGCTTGTCGGAAGAATCGACTACCGGAATGCCGCCGATCTTGAATTCCCTCATGATCTTATTGGCATCACCAACCGTGGATTCAACGTGTAAGGTGATAGGGTCGAGGATCAGTCCGCTCTGGGATCTTTTTACCTTCCTGACTTCCTCCGCCTGCTGCTCGGCGCTCATGTTTTTATGAATGATGCCCAACCCGCCTTCCAGCGCAATTGCAATAGCCATTTCAGCTTCGGTCACGGTGTCCATTGCTGCCGATACGATGGGCATGTTCAGGGAAATATTCCTGCTAAGCCGGGTGGTTACATTGGTTTCGCGGGGGAGAACTTCAGAGTAGGAAGGGACAAGAAGCACATCGTCGTAGGTGAGGGCTTCTGTCAGGAATCTTGAATCGTCGTTTGCCATGGCAAATAAATTAGGATAACTTATTTGCCGAGCAAAAGTAAATATAACAGGGCTCAATAAAAAATTAACCGGCAAATTAAAATTTAAAATGATGCTCTCCGGAATTATTCCTTACCATCGCTTATTCCGGAAATCCTGCCTTTTTTTCGATTTGAATGAATTGTGATGAAAGATATCCTTTATTTCTTTCCGGTATTCTCTTTCCGCAGGAAGAAGGTAAATTCACTCATTATTTAGCAGGATAAAAACCAGGAATATGAAAATTTTCAAATTCGGAGGTGCTTCACTGAAATCTGCTGATGCAATCATCAATATGAAGCGGATTATTGATCGATTCGAAAACGAAGAACTGCTGATCGTAGTTTCAGCGATGGGGAAGACCACCAATGCCCTTGAAAGAGTATTTTCCCTTGCATGGCGTCAAATGGATTATTCCGGGGAATTACAGGATCTTAAGGATTTCCATACGTCCATCGCCGGAGAACTATTTAAAAAATCCGGTGGGGGAAAAGAATTGCTTGAACCCATGTTTAAGGAACTGGAAATGGTACTTGATACCTGTTATAATTCCCCGGGATATGATGAAAAATACGATACAGTCATTCCCTATGGCGAACTGAAATCTTCAGCACTGGTACATGGAGTTTTAAATTCCAGGGGTAATTTGTTCCGTCTTCTTGATGCCAGGAAATTCATTATTACCGACGAAAGGTTCAGGGATGCAGGGATCAACTGGGCAGAAACACAAAGAAAAATCAATGAAGCGATACAGAATGATCCCGGGAAAAGGCGGTTTATCACCCAGGGATTCATCGGTTGCAGCAGCACAGGAAAGATGACTACGCTGGGAAGGGAGGGATCGGATTTCACAGCAGCTATTTTTGCAAATTGCCTTTCCGCATCATCTGTGACCATCTGGAAAGATGTGCCCGGCATCCTTAATGCAGATCCGAAACGCATGCCCGATACCATCCTTTTCCCCGATCTTTCTTACCAGGAAAGCGCTGAGATGAGTTTTTACGGGGCAACTGTCATACACCCCCGGACAATAAAACCCCTGGCGGATAAGAATATCCCCCTTTATGTCAAGTCCTTTGAAAGCCCCGACCTTCCGGGTACTCTGATTAAGGAAGGTATATTTCATCCCCCGGTTCCGGCATATATTTTCAAGGACAATCAATGCCTGATCTCGTTTACCCGCCGTGACCTGGAGTTCATCAACGAAAGGAACCTGGGAGAAATTTTTTATGCACTCGATGACCTGAATATAAAATTAAACCTGATGCAGAATTCTGCGGT
This sequence comes from Cyclobacteriaceae bacterium, assembly GCA_046703645.1. Classification (GTDB taxonomy): domain Bacteria; phylum Bacteroidota; class Bacteroidia; order Cytophagales; family Cyclobacteriaceae; genus DATDPY01. The sequence continues at coordinate 9,064 of JBJKSY010000521.1, read as the reverse complement.
ATCCTTTACCATCTGCATTAACGAGGATCATGATAAACTCAAAGTTCTTTCGGAAAGACTGTCCGGTCATTTTAAGATAAGATATAACGAAGGCCTGCAGCTCATTACCATAAAAAATTATAACCAGGATTCGATCGACCGGGTGAGCCCGGGAAAAAACATCCTCCTGGAACAAAGATCGAGGAATACTTATCAGATTGTCAACGCCCCGGATCAGACGTAATGATCTATTACCCTTGTGATACCGCCGAGGTACATACTTCCGAAAAGATTTAAATGAACCAGTGTCGGGTAAAGGTTATAAATATCGACACGTTCATCGAATCCGGAGTCCAAAGGCCATGTATCCCGGTATGCATTGTAAAAATCCTCTTCAAAACCTCCGAACATCAGGGTAAATGAAATCTCCGCCTCGCGATTCCCGTAGTACACGGCCGGATCGATCAATACAACCCGGCCGTCATTTCCGGTCATGAAATTCCCCGACCAAAGGTCGCCATGCAGTAATGAAGGTTTTCCTTCCGGTAACAGCGAAGGAAGTTTTGTATAAAAAACCCGGAATTTATCGGCAAGGGATGAATCGATATGCCTGTTTTTAACAGCCAGTCTCACCTGGTAATCCAAACGGCACCGGGTAAAAAAATCCAGCCAGCGGTTTGATTTCCGGTTCTGCTGCGGAAGTCGTCCGATATAATTATCATAATCCAGTCCAAACTGATCGGAACTGCAATCACGGTGCATTTTGGCAAGTCCTGATCCGAAGTCGGTCCAGAAGGTTTTTCCGGCATATCCTCCGGTTATCGCCTCCAGCGTTAAATAGTGGGTGTTGCCTATATTTCCGAACTTCAGGGGTTCCGGCACCCTGATCAAACCGGACTCTTTTAATAATAACAATCCCCTGAATTCCTTTTCAAACATATCCCCGGCCACATCCGTATTGTACTTAATAAAAAATCTCCCCTCGCCTGTTTCTACGGTTACAGCCTTATTGATACAGCCACCGCCCTGGTTGGTAATATTATTTATTGCCAGGTTTTTGCCTGTCGTTTGAAAAATGACTTCTTCCAAAAAACTTCCGTGGGCCATTTATCTTATCAGAGATGGTGCTCCTTTAAAAGAAATTCAAGGAAATTATCACAGGATTCATCCAAAATATTGAAAACCATTTCAAATTCCTCTTTCCCGCCATAATAAGGATCAGGCACGTCCTTTCCCGACTTCAGGTTATCGAATTCACGCATCATAAAAACCCTTGTCTTTGAATCATTTTCAAAATTCTTTAGAATTTCTTTCCGGTTATCCCTGTCCATGGCGATTATATACTCAAAACCGCTATATTCTGCGGGTTTTAGTTGATGAGCCCTGTGCTCTATTGGAACATGATGGTCACCGGCTATTTCAAGGGTCCTTGGGTCCGGAGGGTCACCGATATGCCAATGGGCTGTTCCGGCCGAACGCACCTTAATTTTATTGCCGAGAGCCATCCTTTCAACCTTCTGACTGAATATTGCCTCAGCCAGCGGCGAGCGGCAAATATTCCCTAAACAAACAAAAATTACATTTATATTATTTCCGGCCATATCCGTTTTTATTTACACCTATCTCCACATCCTGAGATATTTTTTCAGTTAAAATTACCCGTAATTGACTATTTAATTGCACTTAAAAAAGAAGTAATTAAACATTTTAAACAATCTTATGTTTTTGGATATATTTTTTACATGTGTAGGTTACTTTCCCTGAATGCTACGTATATAGGATTGAATAACACAAATTTTATTCATACACCTGTTAACGCTAAAAACCTCCCTGATCTATCAAGGAGGTTTTTCTTTTTTAAACAAGGTCTTTTCTCACGAATTCAGGGGATTGATGATCACGCGGATCCTGTAATTTACTTTCTTCCTCAGAAAGATCTTTTGAGTTCCTCTGATGGAATACCGGCTTAACAATACTGTTCTCCGGCCAGGATCATTCCTGAAATCCAGAACGATAATCCGTGAACTCCGGTAGATAAGTCCTTTTTCCTGCTCATGGATCTGTATCCTGAAAATATTTCCTGAGTCATCCCGGCTCACTGACATATATGAAGTCCCGTTGATCTTTGGATCGAGAGCCGTATATATCATTGATTTTCTGCCTGAAGAATCTGTTTCTGATTTTCTGTACCGGTCGTAAAGTGAAGGTTTCCCGATATCCGCTGCAGTGATAACGGAGAATTCCTTTCTCCAAAAGGCAGTATCAGGCCTGAAATAAACAGAATCCTGCCGGCCGTTTATCTCGGAAATACGGCTAACCCCCAGGCTCCGGCCCTTCATTTCACGTACTTGTCCCTGGAAAAGGCTATCCAGGCTGAACAGTACATTCTGTGTATTGTTCCTGGTCTTTGGTTTTTCCCCGCAGGAAACCAGCAACAGGCATGACAGTACGAGAGAACTATTAAAAAGGAGCCTGGTCATTTATTGGAGGAGGACGGTTCCGGTCATTTCTGACGGAATTTCCATACCCAGGAGTTTCAGGATCGTCGGGGCCAGATCTCCCAGGTTACCATCCTTCAACCCGCCTTTATATTCGTCATCGACAAGGATACAGGGTACCAGGTTGGTGGTGTGGGCAGTATTGGGAGTTCCGTCATCATTGATCATAAAATCCGAATTCCCATGATCCGCGATGATGATAGTAGAATATCCGTTTCGCAGCCCCGTTTCCACCACGGCCTGTGCACATTTGTCGACGGTTTCACAGGCTTTCACGGCGGCTTCGAATATGCCGGTATGCCCGACCATATCCGCATTTGCAAAATTCAGGCAAACAAAATCCGCTTCCTTCTTTTCAAGCTCGGGAATGATTTTATCTTTAACTTCGTTCGCGCTCATCTCCGGTTTTAGGTCATAGGTTGCGACCTTGGGCGAAGGACAAAGTATCCTTGATTCTCCCGCGAATGGTTCCTCACGGCCCCCGTTAAAGAAAAAGGTCACATGGGGATATTTTTCAGTTTCCGCGATCCTGATCTGTTTCTTTCCCGATTTACCCAGTATCTCACCCAGCGTATTGTTAAGGTTATCCTTTTCATAAACGATTTTCACGTTCCTGAAACTTTCATCATAATTGGTCATTGTGATGTAATACAGGTCCATGGTTTTCATTTCCTGATCCGGCATATCTTTCTGTGTCAGGACGGTAGTGATCTCCCTTAGCCGGTCAGTTCTGAAGTTGAAACAGAATACCACATCGCCCGGCTGAATCGTGGCAAGCGGTTTTCCTGCATTATCCGTATGAATGACCGGTTTTATGAATTCATCGGTAACATCGGTCTCATAGGATTTTTCAATGGCGCCGAAAATGTCCGTGGTTTTTTCACCGATCCCTGAAACAAAAGCATCATATGCCAGCTTTACCCTTTCCCATCTTTTATCACGGTCCATCCCGTAATATCTTCCGGATACGGTGGCAATGGCTCCTATGCTTTTATCGAGATGGTCCTGAAGTTCCCTTATAAATCCCATGCCGCTTTTAGGATCCGTATCCCGTCCGTCGGTAAGTGCATGCACGAATACATTTTTGAAGCCATGGTTCTGAAAAACGGATATGATGCCTTTCAGATGTTTTATATGGGAATGAACCCCGCCGTCCGAAACAAGACCGATCAGGTGAACTTTTTTATTATTCGACGCTGCATATTTTATCGCATCCAGCAGGACGATGTTGTTATTGAGTTCCTTGTCTTCCACGGCTTTATTGATCTTCACAAGGTCCTGGTAAACCACCCTTCCTGCGCCGATATTCATATGACCTACCTCCGAATTGCCCATCTGACCTTCAGGAAGCCCGACTGCCAGACCGGATGCATTTAATTTACTGTGTATATATTTTCCGTATAATGAATCCATAAACGGTGTATGGGCTTTATCAATTGCCGAAACTTCGGGTTTTGTGGCAATTCCCCAGCCATCGAGGATCATTAATATGACTTTTTTACTCATTTTTATTACTTTTAATAATCTCTTTTGTCCGATTTATGCCAATAAAGTAAATTTTACTTGAGAAACTTGGGCAAAGCTAATCAATGATGGCATAGTTTTGGCTTAATTTGTAATGGAATTTCCTGTACAAAAATGATTGGGAAAAAATTTCTGTGGATTTTAATTTTTGGTATTACAGCGGCCCTGTTGACCACTATGGCATATGGCCAGGATACTGAAATTGCCAATGTGAGAATGGCTATAAAAACAGGCAGTTCGAAAGAACTTTCAAAGTATTTCGGTGACAATGTAGAAATTCATTTTGACGGTGAACGATCGAATTATTCCAAAAGCCAGGCTGAATTTGTTCTCCGTGACTTTTTCAAAAAATACCCGCCGGTGGATTTTCAGTATGTGCACCAGGGTAATTCCGGCGAAGGACTTAAGTATGCTATCGGCAAGTATTCCATCAGCAACGGCTCGTACAGGATATGGCTTCTATTCAAGAAAACAGGAAATAATTATTACGTTGATACCATCGATTTCACCCGGGAATAAGATTTCAGCATATCCCATTCTTCGAATTTCCTCTCATTGCTTACTTTTGCGCCATGATTCCCCCGTACCTTACCGAAGAGGAACTTAAGACGCTAATAGAACAGGCTGTTGCTGAAGACCTGGGAGATGGCGATCACACGACGCTTGCCGTATTGCCGGGGAACCGACAGTCCATAGCCCACGTAATCAGCAAATCGGAAGGAATCATAGCAGGAACGGAACTGGCCCTGAGAATATTTAAAAGGTTCGACCCGGACCTGCAGGTAACGGTTATGGTAGAAGACGGCTACCCGGTGAGTTTCGGTGACAGGGTCATCAGCATTACAGGTAATGCCCGCCCGATTCTTTCCGCTGAAAGGCTGGTTTTGAACTTCATGCAAAGAATGAGCGGCATAGCAACTTCTACCAAAAGATTATCGATCTTGCTGGAAGGGACCGGAACGAGACTGCTGGATACCCGTAAAACCACGCCTTTAATGCGGAAAGTGGAAAAATGGGCAGTCCAGGTCGGGGGAGGGATCAATCACCGGATCGGATTATACGACATGATCATGCTCAAGGACAATCACATCGATTTCGCCGGAGGTATCGGCAACGCGGTGATCATGGCAAAGGATTACCTCGCCAAATCAGGGAGAAATCTGAAGATAGAAATCGAAACCCGAAGTCTTCACGAAGTACGGGAAGTGCTTGAATTGGGCGGCGTGGATATAATCATGCTTGATAACATGAGCCTCGAAGATATGAAAAAGGCGGTTGAAATGATCGATGGAAAAGTAGAAACGGAAGCTTCCGGCAATATTAATGAACATAATATTAGGGAAGTCGCTCTTTGCGGTGTGAACTTTATTTCCGTCGGGGCAATTACCCATTCCGTGAAAAGCCTTGACCTGAGTTTAAAAGCTGAAATATAAAGATATCATGATAGTTAAGACCAAAAGATACCAGTTGACGAACAACACTTATATCAAGATCGGGATGATGAATATTTTAAGGGAACAGTGGTGGGTATTCCTGATCGCCCTGGCCATCTCCTCAATGATCTTCGTAATTCATTCTCATTGGTGGTGGATCGGCAGCCTCATCGCATTGATACTTTACGGTTTATTCTGGCTGATCCAGTTTGCAGGAGTGTCCCAGCTTGACCAGAATAAAGTAATGTTCGAAAAATTCATTTATGAGATCACCAGTCAGCAGATCCTCATGAAGCTGAACGTAAAACAGGGTATGCCGGTAAAATGGGAAACCATTAAAAGGGCGAGCAAAACCAAAAAGGCCTTTTTACTGATCATCTCCAAGGCGCAATTTATTTACCTGCCTTTAAAAGTATTCAACTCTGAAAACGATATAAAATTCCTGGAATCGATCCTGAAACGGAAAGGGTATATTAAAGAAAAATAATTTCTTCAACCGCCTCATCACCGTATTCTTTCCTCAGGATCTCAAGTATCCGCGTCCGTGACATATTTAGTTCCTGTTTCAACGGAGCGGAAGTCAGGTAAACGCTTATTTTCCCGTTATTCACCCTGATCCTGGAAGTGCGGCTGGCAATGGGTTTGCCCATGAGCTTCTCCCAGTCTTTCCTGATCCTGGCTGCCTGGTACCGTGATTCCAGCTTATAGGACTTCAGCAGTTCCCTGAATGCGTTTTTTACTGTGGTAGTATCGGGATTTCGTTTTTCCATTAATTTGCAGCTTCAATATACTATATTGTAATCATCCCCGTCATAATGAACAGGGAATTTTTGCCTGTATTCCTGAAGGTCCTTCCAATGCAGAATCACTGTATCGATCTGTTCCTTCTCTCCAGCCTCAAAGAGGGTTTTGCCTTTGTAATCAAGTACCAGGGAATGCCCGTTATACAGGGTTCCTTCCCCGTCGGATCCTGTCCTGTTGACACCTATGCAAAAAGAGGAATTTTCAATAGCTCTTGCCTTTAAAAGGGTTTCCCAGGCCTGAATCCTGGAAGCCGGCCAGTTAGCTACAAAAAGAATAATATCGTAACTGAAATCCTCGCGGGTATCATCCATTTTATTCCTCGTCCATACGGGAAATCGTAAATCATAACAGATGAAAGGCCTGATCTTCCAGCCTTTGAAATCAAGGGAAATCAGCGAATTGCCACTGGAAAATCTTTTCTGCTCTCCGCTCATCCTGAAAAGGTGTCTTTTATCATAATAAAAAGTTTTTCCCTCCGGATCTGTCCAGATCAGCCTGTTAAAGTAATTCGTTTTTTCCTTAATGATCAGGCTCCCGGTAATGACAACACCGAACTGTTCGGACATCCTTTTCATCCACCGGTGTGTTTTTCCGTTCATGGTTTCTGCAAGTTCCCGGGCCTGCATGGAAAAACCGGTGTTAAACATTTCAGGAAGGACAAGGATGCCACCGGCGGGTGAGAAGTTCCATAATTTTTCTTCAAACATTGCAAGATTGGCATCAATGCTTTGCCAATGGAGTCCTGACTGGACCAGGGTAATGCGGAGGTCTTCCATGCGCGGCCTGAAGAATTACTTCCTTTTGGGAAATCTCATGGGGTAATCAACATCCACATCGCCGCGGCTGATATCTGCAAGTTTGCCCTTCAGCAGTCGTTTCTTGAATCCGGAAAGTTTATCGGTAAAAAGTATTCCTTCAATATGATCATATTCATGCTGTATGATCCTTGCAAGAATTCCGTCATATACCTCTTCATGCAATTGCCAGTTTTCATCATAATACCGGATCCTGAGCCTTTCATTCCTCAGCACTTCCTCCCTTATGCCGGGAATACTGAGGCAACCTTCTTCATAATTCCAGGGTTCACCGTCTTCGTTGAGTATCTGGGGATTGATGAAGGCAGATTTAAATGTCTTGTATTTTTCATCCTCCATCGGGGAGGCATCAATGACAAAAATCCTGAGACTTTTTCCAATCTGAGGAGCGGCCAGGCCGACGCCCGAAGCCTTATGCATGGTCTCAAAAAGGTCCTCGGACAATTGTTTAATGTCAGTGGTCTCCGGATCAATATCAGCACCTCGTTTCTTCAGTACCTGGTCTCCGTAAGCTACAATGGGATAAATCATTTTTCTAAAACCTATTAACCTGCAAAATTATTAACAATTCACAAAAATATATTCCTTTTAACTTCTTCGATTTGATTTTTGTTCCAGAAATGATTGTAAAATCAGCGAGGCGCTTACTTTATCGATTATTTTTTTTGACCTTCGGTCTTTCCTGCTCACCCCACCCCTGATCATGGAATCCATTGCCATGGAAGTGGTAAACCGTTCATCATGAAGAAAAAGCTTAACCGCCGGAAATTTTTTCTGCAGAAGGTTTGCCGTCTTTCTCACAGTGGCAGTTATATCCGTATCGGAATTATCCCAGTTCAAGGGTAATCCAAGGACAAATCCCTCAACTTCCTGTTTTTCCAGATAACTTTCCAGATACCTTACCAGGGTATGGGATTCAATCACATCCAGCGGTGAAGCAATTACCTGTTCCGGATCCGTAACCGCAATACCCGTTCTTTTCAAACCATAATCTATTGCCAGCAACCTTGCCATTTAAACTGCTTTAAGCCCGTAGAAATAATTAACAATGAAGTTTCGCCGTAATTTTCCGGCCCAACGATGTAAAAGTAATAATATTAGCCATAGGTGGGATCAATACCTGTCCCTAAGTTGATTTTGGGTTATCTTTGCAGGATTAAATAAAACGATAGTGGGCATAAACAATTCCAAATTCCAGGTAAGGGCTCCCTTACTGGTAGTAGCAGGCCTTGCAGTAGGGATCCTGATCGGAGTTTCACTGTTTGAATTCAAACCCGGCCGGAGTGTAGTTACGACGAATGTTACCAAATTCGGGGAGGTGTTGTCCCTGATCAACCAGTCATATGTGGATTCAGTAAATGTCAATCAACTTGTTACCGGCGCCATCGATAACATGCTCGAAAAACTTGATCCGCACTCCGTTTACATACCTAAAAGGGATGTTGAACTTACTGATTCCGACTTAAAAGGAGCATTTGAAGGAGTTGGAATTGAATTTAATATCATTCGGGATACCATAGTAGTGGTTACCGCGTTGCCCGGGGGACCTTCCGCCAATGAAGGAATCCAGTCCGGTGATAAAATCATAAAGGTGAATGACAAAACAGTGGCCGGCATCGGTATAACCATACGCGGTGTAGTGGATCGCCTGCGCGGACCTAAAGGAAGCAAAGTCAACGTCAGTATCCTTCGCGCGGGCAGCCCCAACTTGCTGGATTTCATTATTACCAGGGACAAGATTCCTCAATACTCTGTGGATGCCGCCTATATGATCAATAAAAATACCGGCTATATAAAAATAACTAGGTTTTCCTCCACCACCTATGATGAATTCCAGGCCAAGCTCAAGGATCTTCTTGCAAAAGGCATGTCGAAATTGATCCTCGATCTGCAGGACAATCCCGGCGGGTACATGGATCGCGCCGTTGATGTGGCCGATGAATTTATAGGAAATGACGAATTGATCGTTTCCCAGAAAGGACGCAAGCCCAAATTCGACGCAGAATACTGG
>JBJKSY010000520.1:0-7194 GCA_046703645.1 Cyclobacteriaceae bacterium | reverse complement strand
GAGTAAATGAGGAGTTCATGAAACTGGATTATGAGATATTATGGGATCGCTGTCTGGCTACGATCAGCAGGAATGTCGGCGAACAGGCATTTAAAACATGGTTTGTGCCTATCACACCCTTAAGGCTAGATAATAATATACTTACAATCCAGGTACCCAGCCAGTTTTTTTATGAATGGCTTGAAGAGCATTATGTGCATATACTTCGCGGTGCCATAGAAGAAAACCTGGGCGCTGAAGGTAAGCTGGAATATTCGGTTGTTGTTGACAAGGGAAATGAATTTAATAAACCCCTTACCATCAATTTACCGGCTGCAGGTCGGACGGACGGGAAAAAGAGTGTCGAGGAGAAAAACGAATGGCAGGAACTTTTCAAATTTGATTTCAGGCTGAATCCTAATTACAGCTTTGAAACTTTTGTGGAAGGGGACTGTAACAGGCTTGCAAGGTCTGCCGGTTATGCGGTGGCTAAAAAACCGGGAGTAACATCCTTCAACCCCCTGATGGTATATGGAGGCGTGGGACTCGGTAAGACCCACCTGGCGCAAGCCATCGGCAATGAAATAATGAATGGACTTCCTGATAAAAAAATCCTGTATGTTCCCGCCGAAAAATTTACCCAGCAGTTCATTGAATCCGTTAAAGTGAACCGGATACAGGAATTTCAGAATTTTTACAACCAGGTTGACGTTCTCATACTGGATGATGTACAGTTTCTGTCGGGAAGAGAAAAAACGCAGGAAATATTCTTTCATATTTTCAACCATCTGCACCAGCTTGGCAAACAGATCATTATGACCAGCGATTGTCCTCCCAAGGACCTTAAAGGTCTGGAAGAGAGATTATTGTCGAGATTCAAATGGGGACTTACGGCGGATCTTCAGCAGCCGGACTTTGAAACCCGTATCGCCATTATCCAGAAAAAGATGCAGGCTGACGGAATTATTGTACCGGTCAACGTAGTGGAATACCTTGCGTATAGCATCGATACCAACATCAGGGAACTCGAGGGAGTTCTTATTTCCCTGATCGCCCATGCCTCGTTGATGAAACAGGATCTGAACCTGGAACTGGCAAAACAAGTGCTGCAAACGATAGTTCATGATATAGAAGCCGAGGTCAGTATCGATTATATCCAGAAGATGGTAGCCGAATATTTTCATATCCGGCCCGAAGACTTAAAAGATAAGACCCGCAAAAAGGAAATAGTAATAGCCCGGCAACTGGCCATGTATTTTGCAAAGGAATATACGAATCATTCTCTTAAGTCGATAGGTTATCATTTCGGGGGGCGCGATCACAGCACCGTCATCCATGCCGTACAGTCCGTTAATGACATGTACGATACAGATAGCCGGTTCCGGAATTCAGTGGAGGATCTTAAGAAAAAACTGAAGATGAAGACCGTCTGATCTTATCAGTTCCCCATCAATCACTCAATCACCCGTCACTCAATCACCTATCCCTCAATCACCTTTCGCTCAATCAAAAATAATACTGGTAATATCCTTTAGTCCCATCCTTGTCAACTCCTTCGATGATCACCCTGCCACGTATCCGGGAAAGAATATCAACCAGTTTTTTGGGATCGTCGATCGGATATCGGTTGATGGCAGTGATAATAAATCCTTCAGAAAGTTCAAGGTTCCGTATAAGGCCGGAACGTATCTTCGTGATTTTGACACCCTGGCTGATTCCCAATGCTTCTCTTTCTGCCTTTGAAACCACTTCAAAATCAGCGCCCAATTCCCTTGAGCTATAGATCTCATGTTTCACGATCGAAGTTGTTCCGTCACTATTCGTGAGCATAACATCGATCTGCCGGGGAGAGTTATCACGTTTGTAAGTCACTTTAATGTCGTCCCCTGGTGAATAATAACTGATCATCTCATCAAAATCGCCCCTTGAATTTATCGGTTCCCCGTTTATGGCCGTGATTATATCGCCTTTTTTCAAGCCGGCTTTATCTGCCGCCATATCGGACTGGATATTGGTTATCAGTACGCCGCTGTAATCATTAACATTATATTGTTTGGCGACATCCTCATCAATATCTGCGACATCGGCTCCAAAAAATGCTTTCTGGACTTCCCCGTACTTAATGATATCCCGAACCACCTTTGAAACGATATCCACGGGGATTGCAAATCCATAGCCTGCATATGAACCGGTTTTAGACAGGATGGCAGTATTGATACCAACCAGTTCCCCTTTAGTGTTTACCAGGGCGCCCCCTGAATTTCCGGGATTGATAGCGGCGTCGGTCTGTATGAACGATTCGATCGGGAAACTGCTCTTTACAATATTGATCTGCCTTCCCTTTGCACTTACAATACCGGCGGTCACGGTTGAGGTCAGGTTAAAAGGATTTCCGACGGCCAGCACCCACTGTCCAACCTTAAGATCCCTGGCGGATCCCATTTTAATCGCCGGCAGGTTAGTGGCGTCTATTTTCAATACGGCAATGTCGGTCGATGGGTCAGTTCCAACAACTTTGGCTTCATAATTCCTCTTATTGTAGATCACCTCAAGTGAAACCGCATCTTCAACGACATGATTGTTGGTAATGATGTATCCGTCCGGAGAATAAATAACTCCGGAGCCGCTGCTGATCACCGTTTGTGTAACACGGTCATTGAAAAACCAGTCGAACCATGTGTCTGCAGAAGTTTCGGAGGTATTCTTAATATAAACAACACTAGCCGTTGACTTTTGGGAAGCTTCCGTAAAGTCCATGGCGTCGTTTGCATTTTCAGATCTAGTATCAGAAGGTGTGATATTTCCCGGATCATCATCTTTGGATGAATTCATTACGGCATGGGATGCCTTAAAATTGTCATCGGTATTTTTTACGGCAATTAAATCTTTTACCTGTGGAACCATCCGGTATTCATAAAACACGTAAGCACCGGCAAATCCTGCGGCAAAACTGAACAAGGCAATGACAATAAATTTTTTCATAAGACAAAGAATAGTTATGAACTTACAAAAAAGACCCTTTTTTTTTATATACGTAAAAAATCCGTAAAGTTTATAAGATCTCTCTAAAGCGTGGTAATCCCGGATTTGACAGAAAAACAAAATATCCGGTAAATATGATAATGACGGCTATTTCGTATTTTTGCCAATCATGGGAATCCGTGGTCTTTTCAGCAGGCCGTTCGCGGCTAGAATTATCCGCCAGCAGAATAAATGGGCGGCTAAGCCTGTTATTACCCAGCGTGACCAGTTTGAAAGCCTGCTGGAAAAGGGCAGGGATACCGCTTTCGGCCGCGAACATGGGTTTGCAGGCATCCGGAATTACAACGATTTTAAGAACCAGATACCGGTAAGGGAATATGAATCATTTTCCAACTATATCAACAGGATTCTGGAAGGTGAAAGTGATGTGATTTGGCCAGGGAAACCTTTATACCTCGCAAAGACCTCCGGAACCACCTCCGGAACAAAATACATTCCCCTGAGCCGGGAATCGACACCATACCACGTTCGCGGTGCGCGGGATGCCGTTTTTAATTATATTCATGAAACTGGAAAGTCCGCTTTCCTCGACGGAAATCTGATCTTTTTATCGGGGAGTCCCGAACTCAGTGAAAAATCAGGCATTAAAACGGGGCGACTTTCAGGAATTGTCAACCACCATGTTCCGTCATGGCTTCGGTCTAACCAGAAACCTTCCTATAAAACCAACTGTATTGAGGACTGGGAGGAAAAGATCGAGAAGATCATTGATGAAACAGTTCATTCCAATATGACATTAATATCCGGGATCCCGCCATGGGTCCAGATGTATTTTGACAGACTGATCCAGAGGACAGGCAAAAAGATCAGGGACATTTTCCCGGAATTTTCCGTTTTTGTTTATGGCGGGGTGAATTTTGAACCCTATAAGGCAAGGCTATTCGATTCAATAGGTAAAAAAGTTGATTCTATCGAGACATATCCCGCATCGGAAGGTTTTATTGCCTACCAGTACAGGCAAAATGATCCCGGATTATTGCTGCTTCTGGATTCAGGCATCTTTTATGAGTTCATACCTGTTAGTGAATATTATTCCGATAAGCCCGGGCGTTATACGATCGAACAGGTAAAGACGGGTGAGAATTATGCGTTGATCCTTAGTACCAACGCAGGGCTTTGGGGTTATTCAATTGGAGATACGGTCAAATTTCTTTCACTGAATCCTCCTTTAATAGAAGTAACGGGCAGGATCTCACATTTTATTTCGGCATTCGGGGAACATGTAATCGGCGAAGAAGTTGAAAAAGCTTTGAAAAGAACAGTGGCTCTGTTTCCGGAAACAGCAATTACGGAGTTCACGGTTTCTCCAATGGTCAGCCCTGATGAAGGTCTTCCGCATCATGAATGGCAGATTGAATTTACAGTTCCACCCGGAAATATCGGAAAATTTTCCGACCTGCTCGATAAGAACCTAAGGAGTCTTAATACTTATTATGATGATCTGGTAAGGGGGGCGATCCTCCGGCCGCTGAAAGTAACTGCGATCAGGAGGGACGGTTTCCGGGATTATATGAAATCAGTCGGCAAACTGGGAGGGCAGAATAAAGTACCCCGTTTATCCAATGACAGGAAAATTGCAGATCAATTGTCGAAATTTGCAGAATGAAATTATTTACTGATCCATATTCACGCATTTAATTCCGTTGACCCCGGTTATCAAAAATATTGCCATTCTGGGTTCAACAGGATCCATCGGCCGGCAGGCGCTCCAGGTGATTGCGGCGCATCCTGAAAAATTTTCCGCAGGGCTTCTCACGGCAAACAATAATGCCGACCAACTGATTGATCAGGCAATCAGGTTTCACCCCGGATCCGTTGTGATCGGAAATGAAAAACATTACAGGAAAGTAAAGGATGCGCTGGGACCATATAAAATTTCAGTGGCTGCCGGGAATGAATCCATATCTTCCCTTGTAACCGGTGAGTCGATCGATATGGTGCTTACGGCCATGGTGGGGTTCTCCGGATTACTGCCTACAATAAAGGCAATTAAATCGGGCAAGACCATTGCGCTTGCCAATAAAGAGACGCTGGTTGTTGCCGGTGAATATCTGATGAACCTGGCCAAAGAAAAAGAGGTCAGCATATATCCTGTTGATTCGGAACATTCCGCCATCTTTCAGTGCCTGGCCGGTGAAGCCGGGAATTCGGCTGAAAAGATCCTTCTCACCGCCTCCGGCGGGCCCTTTCTTGGCAAGAAACGAAGTGACCTGCTGAATGTTACTAAAGAACTTGCGCTCCGGCATCCCAACTGGAAAATGGGATCGAAGGTAACAATCGATTCAGCCACCCTGATGAATAAAGGACTCGAGGTAATTGAGGCAAGATGGCTGTTCGGAATGGAGCCCGAAAAAATTGAAGTGGTAATTCACCCGCAGTCCGTTATTCATTCGATGGTGGAATTCTCAGACGGATCGATAAAAGCTCAACTGAGCACTCCTGATATGCGGTTGCCGATTCAGTATGCATTTTCCTATCCTGAACGATTGTCTGCTGACATTCCGCGATTTCAGTTTACAAAGGGACTGACGCTGACATTCGACAAGCCGGATACCAGAACTTTCAGAAACCTGGTGCTGGCATATGAGGCAATTGAGAAATGCGGAAATATGCCCTGCATCCTGAACGCTGCCAATGAGGTAGCCGTGGAAGCATTCCTCCATGACAAGCTTGGATTCCTTGAGATTTCCGATGTTATTGAAACTTGTATGGGGAAAATGCCGTATATTTCAGCTCCAGACTATGAAGATTATTCAATCACAGATTATGAAACTCGAGTTAAAGCTAAAGAACTAATAGGTTAATGGATGGTATAGTAATGGCGGCCCAGATGATCCTGGCCCTCTCGATCCTTGTGGGTTTGCATGAATTCGGACATCTTCTTGCGGCTAAAGTCTTTGGTATGAAGGTGGAACAATATTCCATCGGATTCCCTCCCCGGATCTTTAAGTTTACTTATGGTGAAACGGTTTATTCCATCGGTGCGATTCCACTGGGAGGTTATGTGAAAATTGCCGGAATGATCGATGAATCGCTGGATCTTGAAAAAATGAAGGAAGAGCCCAAGCCCTATGAATTCAGGTCAAAACCGGCATGGCAGCGTTTGATCGTTATGACCGGGGGCATCCTGATGAATATCCTGACCGGGGTGATCATATTTATCATCATGGCCTATTCCTTCGGAGATACTTATATTTCCAAAGATGAAGTGAATAAAAACGGAATAGTTGCCGATTCCCTCGGCCGCGAAATCGGTTTAAAAACGGGAGACAAGATCATCAGGATCAACGGGCATAATTATGAGAAATTTTCCGATCTGATCAATCCTGATTACCTGTTGTCGGACCATCCTTCCTACACCGTGGTGCGCGGACAGGATACCCTCATTATACACATTCCCTCCGATTTTGTCGAGAAGCTGGGAGCCATAAAAAATAATGACACGATAGGATTTGTCGATCCTATTTATCGGTTTACAGTGGGTAAAGTGCAAAAGGGCTCGGGTGCGGAAAAAGCCGGATTGAAAACTGGCGACCGGATATTGAGTATCAATGGGAAGAAGATTGAATTCTTCCACCAGATGAAAAATGTTTTGGCCGGATTGAAGGGGCAGGTGGTTCAGGTGGAAGTGGAGAGAAAAGGTACAGGAGGAGAGGAAAGCAGGATTTTCCCTTTGTCGATCCAGGTTTCCCCGGAAGGTATCCTGGGATTCATGGGAGTTCCGGATATGGAACCTTCCATCGTAAACTATTCCCTCCTGCAGTCTATACCTATCGGGACAGCCAATGCCTTCAAAGTGGTATTCGTAAATGCAAAAGCCCTGGGCAAGATCTTTACCGGCAAGCTTGACGTAAGGAAAAACCTGATGGGACCTATTGCCATCGCAAGAACTTTCGGGGGCACCTGGGACTGGTACAGGTTCTGGAATCTTGTCGGGCTTTTATCGATGGTACTTGCATTCATGAATTTCCTTCCTATACCGGCCCTTGACGGAGGGCATGTAATGTTCCTGTCATTTGAAATTATTTCAGGAAGGAAGCCTTCCGATAAATTCATGGAAGTTTCTCAGAAAGTCGGCATGGTCATCCTGCTGTCGCTGATGGTATTTGTTATTTTCAACGATATCATTCAGCAATTCATTCTTCATCGTTAAAAAGGGATCAATAGCTTCTG
>JBJKSY010000519.1:0-11610 GCA_046703645.1 Cyclobacteriaceae bacterium | reverse complement strand
GGGAATTTCCATGACCTCAGGTAATTATTTATATCCGTGTACAGATCGATCCTGCTTTCCTGTGCCAGCTTCAGTACACCCACGGCATTGAGGGATTTGCTGATGGACCCCGCCAGGAAAAGTGTTTGGACCGTGACCGGCTGTTGAGTAGCAGTATCCATTACGCCATAACCTCGTGCCCATTCAATGCTATAATTATGGATTACTGCGATACTTAACCCGAAAATATGATCGCGATGCATCCTGTCCTGCAGGTTCCGGGTATCGACGCTGTCTTTTATCTGTATCCAACCGGCAAGATGATTTTCGACTGCATGTATCCTGTCTTCAATGTCCTTGCCGTAAGTGGGATTTTGAGCGCGGATGTTTAAACTTATCAGAAAAGATAAAAGGAAAAATGAAGTAAAAAAATACTGTTTCATGGCATGAAAAGTTTAATCTGAATCTTAATAAATGCTGATTGTCCTCATTGGAACTTACAGGAAGATACGAATAATTGAACACTTCGTTCGAAATTAACCTGCCTATGAATTCATTTAGTAATCCTCATATTTGCAATATCTGTGTATTATCATTATAATTCGGATTAAACTAAATTAACCTGCGGTTATTTTCAGCCATATCGCTGCTTCTGGTATTCGCCCTGTACCACCTGGGCTACTATGTGATTTACCGGTCATTGGATGTCAGGCTGGACCAGGATTGGGAAACAAAAATCATTCACAATGATTTCCGGAACGATCGTATTCTGCAACGGGTTATCCCCATAACCTTCGCATATCAGCCGGAACAGAAAGATGTGATGAATCTGGAATTAACGGTAGGGGCAGAAGCATACCGCATCCTGAAATACACCTACCGGCGGGATACACTTATCATTACCTATGCGAGTGACACAAGAAAGGACGGCATTATGAAATCGTTCAATGAGTGGACGGATTCATTCACTCAGAGATCTCTTCCCGGCAATAATACGGCAAGACTCATTGTCTCTTTTGTAAAGAATTATCTTCCCAGTTATGAATCATCCTTATTGAACGAGCCCGGCCGGCTTTTTAATAATTATCATTCCGGTTATTTCAGGCATGTACTTATTAATTATATTGAAATTCCCAAACCTCCCCCCAAAGAATATTTTTTTATTTAACTGACTTCCTTAACCTGATCTCCTTATTTTCAAACGGGACTTTGGCATAGAGAACCCGGAACCTGTTCAATGCATCTTGAACCTGTTTGCTGTCATTTAGCTGTTGTCTAAAACGGCAAGTGATCGTCTGAAGAACGGGACGTCAGGAGCGCCTGGAAAAAGGTAGCAAGATTGACAAGCAAAGGTTAAGGCCGCCGGAAATTTTAAACCTGTACCGATAATAACAACCTTATTTCCTTCAACCGGATAAGGCCATTTAAAGGCATAAGGAAATGAAGGCCTGTTTGAACTATGAGTAAGATTAAAATTCAAAATCAATGAATAGAAAAAAATATTTACGTTTTATCCTCCTGTTTATACTTGTGATTTTATTTAACCTTCCCTGTACCCTAAAAGCCCAGTCGAAGACAGGAGAGATAAAAGGCCAGGTCATCGATTCAAAGGCTAAAACCGTTTTGCCGGGTGCCAACATACGGCTTAAAGGGACATCATTTATTACGGTTTCTGAATCCGATGGCCAATTCGAATTGAACAATATTCCCCTCGGGACATACACCATGGTCGTAAGCTTTGTAGGTTACACTACTTCCGATCTCAGGGTGGAAGTATCAGGGAGTAGCCAGCCCCCGGTTATTGTCCGGTTATCCGGCACCACACGGCAACTTCCCGGGGTATCCATTACGGCCTTGCGACCGGATATGCAGCCTGAAACGGGACTCCAGGCGGAGAGTCAGCAGGAAGCCAATACCCGGGATGAAGGAGAAATGATGCGAAATCTCCAGGGAGTCGATGCTGTCAGGAGAGGACCCTTGGGGCTTAATCCCTCCATTCGCGGACTTCGGGAGTCTGAAATAGGTGTATATGTAAATGGAGCACGGATGTTCCCGGCCGGACCCGCCGGTATGGATTCACAGCTTAGCCATTATAACCCCGATGATATAAAATCCATCCAGGTGGTAAAGGGGCCTTATGCACTTATGTGGGGACCGGGAAACCTGAGCGCTGTGCGCGTTCAGACATCCGGGATCCCTGATAACCCGAACCTGGGATGGCTACATGGGGGTTTGTCGGCAGGATATAGTACAAATATCAACAGCCTGAATACCTCTGCCTCCTTGTATGGAGGCGGGAAAGAAGTCGGTTACAGGATCAGCGGGGGCTGGCGAAAAGGTAACGACTACACTTCTGGGAACGGCACCGTTATCCCGGACGGATTCTTATCGGAAAGCTTGCGGGGGGAAGAAAGATTCCGGCTGCAGCCGAATCAAACACTGACACTATCAGAAGGTGTTCAGGATCAGAATAATGTCGATTACCCGGGACGGCTGCTGAATGCCAGATTCTTTCATACCTATGATATGTCCCTGAATTACGATTGGGTCAGGCCGGGAAAAATTTTAAGAAAGATATCTATTAATACCTATGGAAACCGGATCGTTCACCGGATGAACAATGACGGAAAACCGACCAGTGAACCCAACCCTGACCGTATGCCCCCGTTTCCATTGAATGTTGTCGTCAACTGCCAGAGCCGTACACTGGGGGCAAGCGGAATTCTATCATTCAGGTCGGGATCTCCCTGGCAGTTCGACCTGGGAGGAAACTTATTCTCAAACTTCCGCAGGGCCGAACGTGACGTGTCAAGGAGGGATACGGGCATGCCCATATTCCAGGACCTGGCATGGCCCGACGCAAATGTCTCGATGGGAGGTGTCTTCATAAAAACCCAGCGAAACCTAGGGAATAGCTGGCTCCTGTCGGCGCTGGTCCGCGAGGACATTATGGTCGCCCGTGCGGATTCAGTGAGTGATTTTTTCAGGACCAATGTTTCCGGCAACCTGGACCATCAGCATATGGTCACAAGCGGAGCCCTGAGCTTCACTTATAATCCTTCGGCACACTGGTCGTATTCGCTCGGGCTGGGAAGCGCCACCCGTTCACCGGATGCCAGCGAGCTGTATTCCGACCGTTTTCCTTCTTCCAGGGCGCAGATGAGCGCCGAATTTGTAGGTAACCCGGAATTGCTTCCCGAGACAAGTTTACAGGCTGATCTGTGGACCGAAGCTCATTATCAGAAATTTTCCCTGGAAATTGATGCTTTTGTCCGGCACATGGATCACTATATAACGATACGAACAACAGATCTGCCTAAAAGGCTGCCCCTGAGTCCGGATACGGTTTATCAATATACCAACGGGAATGCCAATTTCCTTGGAGGTGAATTGTCGGCCCTTTACAGGCTTTTACCGACCCTGCGACTGAATGCCGGGTTTACCTACCTGCAGGGTTACAACCTGTCGCTGAACGAGCCTGCCCTTGGAGTATCTCCGTTCAGAACGGACTGGAGCTTACGCTTTTCTCCTGCCAGAGGTCATTGGTTCGCGGAAGGGGAATTTCACGGGGTGTCTAAACAGGACCGGGTAGCGCGTAAACTGGGAGAAACCGTCACACCTGGATATGCCACCCTGGGAATCAAAGCCGGATATATTGAATCTCATTGGCAGTTATTCGCCGGGGTGGAAAACCTGACCAACCGTCAATATGTAAATCATTTAAACAGTAAAGATCCGTTCAACGGTGAGGCGGTTCCCGAACCCGGCAGGGTGATTTACGGAAAATTGATCTTTAGTTTTTAGGGTTACCGGCCGGAGTTATAACATGATTTTAATGAACAACCATGCCCGTGATCCCTGAACCGGAATTTCGGAAACTAAATTATATTTTCTTCTCCCGGAAAGCATGAACGACAAGTTGATCATCATGATCTCAGGGAATAACTCTTTTGATCTTGAATTTCTTCACGATAAGAAATTGTGAAATAAATACAGTCGTTCCAGGCAGTCAATTTATTTCTACGCTGAATGCTGCCACCAGGATATTAAAAGGAAAAATATTATTTAAGTGAAATTTCCTTCTTTAACCTGATATCGTCTGCGGAAGCTCCGACCTGTAATTCGATTTTACACAGGTCATTTTCCCAGGCCTTGTCTTTTTCATTCCAGTACCGGAGATTTTTTACGGGGACGGTAAGGGTTACGGTTTTACTTTCTCCCGGTTCCAGGCTTATTCTTGAAAACGCTTTCAGCTCTTTTTCCGGCCAGGTCACTGAAGGGTTTATACGGTGAACATAGGCTTGGGGCACTTCGTCGGCAGCAACCTTGCCTGTATTCTTCAAATCAAAAGTCAGGGTGATGACATCATCGGCGCCGTAGGCATCCTTATCTGTTTTCAGATCTGAAAATCCAAAAGTCGTATAAGTGAGGCCGTATCCGAAAGGATACATCACGGGAATTTTTTTTGTATCAAACCAGCGGTAACCGACGAGAGAACCTTCCGAATAAACAGCGGTATTGGGATCCGATTTTTGCGTTCCTTCTTGTTCTTTGTCTGCTTTTTGACTGGAATCTTTTTTGGCTACAAGATCACCGAAAACGTCGGATTTTTTTCCACCCTGGGGGTAATTTCCCAATGCGTAAGGCGGTGAATCCTCCAGTTTCACTGGCAACGTGAATGGCAAATGACCGCTGGGCGATATCTTTCCGAGGAGAACATCAGCCAGGGCATTGCCACCTTCGGAGCCGTTAAACCATGAGATGAGCAGGGCCTTGGAAATTCGATTCACGACATTCAGGTCGTTCGGGGCGCCACTGACAAGCACGGTGACTATATTCGGGTTTACCCTGGCAATCTTGCTGATCAAAGAATCCTGTCCCGAAGGCAGATACATATTTTTCCTGTCGGCTCCTTCCGTTTCAACAGCGCGGTTGTCGCCGCCGATAAAAATCACAATATTCGCTTTCGCAGCAGTTTCGAGTGCTTCCCTGGTCAGTTTTTTTGCAGTCAGCTCCTTCTCAAGCTCTTTCTTTTTTATTTCTTCAGGGGATTTTTTCCGGAACATATCCGCGAAATTAAAGGTGACCGGCTCATAACCCTGTGCATAAATAATAGTCGCTTTATCACCGATCCTGTTTTTCAATCCTTCAAGTGGCGTGATTTCATAAAGGGCTTTCACACCGGCGCCCAGTCCACCCGAAGCCATTTTCTGGATGGCATTGGCGCCGATGATTGCGATCACGGGTTTCTTGTCCAATGAAAGGGGAAGCATGCCGTCATTTTTCAGCAAAACGATTGACTTGCTGGCAACTTCGTAAGCTATTTTCTGGTCCTCAGGCTGCGAAGTCATTACCTTGTTGGCTTCATTATCGGGAATCGGTTTTATGGCAAGGCGTACACGTAAAATTTCCCTGACTCTCTTGTTAATAATGTCTTCCGAAACCTTTCCGGCTTTAACCGAGTCAAGCAATGCCTGACCCAGATATTTCTTATCAGGCATTTCGACATTCAACCCGTTCTTTACAGAGTTGACGGTGCTGTGAGTTCCTCCCCAGTCGGAGATCACGAGGCCGGCAAAGCCCCATTCGTTTCGAAGTATCTTGTTCAGCAGCATGTCATTTTCCGAGCACCACCAACCGTCCACTTTATTATAAGCGGCCATTACCCCATAGGCATCCCCTTTTTCAACCGCCGCCTTGAAAGGAGGAAGGTAAATTTCCCGCATTGCGCGTTCTCCGATAATGACGTTTACATTTCCACGGTTATTTTCCTGGTTGTTCATGGCGAAGTGTTTTATGCAAACGGCAACGCCATTATCCTGGGCACCTTTTGTATACCCAACGGCGAGCTGTGCACTCAAATAGGGATCTTCGCTCAGATACTCATAGGTCCTTCCGCCGGTAGGGATCCTTTGTATATTGATGGCAGGTCCGAGGATCATATCCTTACCACGCAGTCGGGCCTCGCGCGCCATTCCCGTCCCGTACTTGTACGCCAGGGCTGGTGACCAGGTGGCAGCCAGTGCCGAACCGGTCGGGAAAAAGGTGGCGCTGTCATTTTTCCAGCCCAGGGGCGCCCATCCGTCAGGCTGCATTTCCTCACGAATGCCGAAGGGCCCGTCCGTATACTTCATGTCGGCAATTCCCAGTCGTTCAACCCCTGCAGATACGAACATATGCCTGGCATGCAGCATATCCACTTTTTCAGCGAGGGTCATCTTGCTGATGATACTGTCGGCCTTTTTATCATATTGAAGCAGGGCGGACTGATGTGATTTTTTGGTTGTGCAGGCCGTTATGACAGCAGCCGCGATCAGAAAAATATAAATTCCCGGTATCCTCATCATTGACAGTTTAATTTTTCAGGTTACTAATAAAAAGAATATAGGGCAAAAGACCTAACATCATCCACCCGAATAAATTTACAAATTCAGGCAGGATGATTATTATTTTGTGAAATCCGGTTTATGTAACAATGCTGATTAATGGTAATCAGGAACAGAAAGGCAAGGCAGATTAAATCTGTACCATTTGATTCCAGGAATATTCATTTCAATATTTTTTTAAACCGGACTCCTTTATACTGATGATATTTTCTTTTAAGATATTCCCTGCGTGCTTTGAGGATGTCGCTCCTGGAAAGTATGGCAATAATTTTTTCGGGTGAATTTTTATCTACAACCGGCAAAACCGTAGTACCCGATTCAGCCATCTGGTCAAGCGATTCCTTCAAGGTGCTTTCCCGGAATACCACATGCAATTCCTTCTCCATCAGGCTTTCCAGCGTAAGTTCATTGGATATCCCATGTCCTATAATATTTCTCAGTGTTATCATTCCGGCAAGGTTTCCGTTTTTATCCAGAACCGGGTAATAATTATAAAGGTTATCGGATGATAATTCCGTCAGCCATTCCCTGGCTTGCTTGACAGTATTTTCCGCGACCAGAGAAATAACATTATATGATGCGAAATTTTTAACATAAGCCTGATCCAGAAAATCTGCTTCATACTCGAAAGGAATTTTTACCCCCCTCCGGGCAATTTTCTCCGTCATGATTGTATTTTTCATCAGGAGACCGGAAATAATATAAGCGGAACTGCAGCCTGCGAGTAATGGCAGAAGACCGAAAGGCTGCAGCGTAGTTTCAAAGGCAAAAATTATCGAAGCGAACAAAGCCCTTGCCGACCCGGTGAATAATCCGGCCATTCCCACCAGGGCGGCAATGCGGACATCTATGCCTGCTGATGGGAACAAGGCAATTCCCAGGGATCCCAGCACGGCTCCAAGACCGCCACCGATCGTAAACAACGGGGCCAGTGTTCCCCCCGAAGTCCCGCTGCCCAGAGATATTGACCAGGAGATAAATTTAAAAACAAATAAGGTCACCAGGGCTTTCCCGGTTATGGTGGCCGTAAGAATATCCTGAATATTATTGTATCCCACGCCCATGGTTTCCGGGAAAAAATACCCCGTAATTCCCACGGCCAGGGCTCCCAGGGCAGGCCACCACATCCAGTGAACCGGCAATTTTTCAAACAGGTCCTCGATTTTATAGATGGAACGTGTCACGAACACAGCCGCCAGGCCGATAAAAAGACCCATCACCAGGTAAGATAATAAAGCCAGATTGCCGGGTTGCGAAATGCCGGGGAGTGAAAATATAGGTTTTGATCCAACAAAAAAGATCCGTAACGCGGTGGCGCTGACGCTTGCAAGTGTGACTGGCATAAGTGACTGGGGTTTGAATTCAAAAAGGAGCAGCTCCACCGACAGCAATACAGCTGATATAGGACTTCCGAAGGTGGCAGCCATTCCGGCAGCGGCCCCTGCAGCCAGTAAGGTTTTTCTTTCAAAAGCCGTGGTGTCCAGTAACTGCCCGACAAGAGATCCGAGAGCCCCGCCGGTCGCAATGATCGGTCCTTCGGCTCCGAAGGGCCCCCCGGTTCCTATCGCGACAGCAGCCGAAACAGGTTTTAGAAATGTCAGCCTGGGAGGAATCCGGCTCTCATTGAGAACCACCTGCTCCATAGCCTCGGGTATTCCATGGCCTCGTATCCCCTCCGATCCGTAGCGGGCCATGAATCCTACGATAATTCCACCTATTACCGGAATTAATATAACCCATAATCCCAGGTGATTTCCTGCCGGCGAAATGAAATTAAAGGATAATTTTCCGTAGAAAGATAAATTTGTAATGAACCCGATAAGCCGGATCAACGCCTGTGCAATAAATCCGGCTGCGATGCCCAGGATAACGGATAATATTGAAATCCTGATAAACCTTTTTCCGTAGGCAGTGAATGTTTTAGGATACCGCAGGTTATTCAGGGTGGGTTCCATGGACGGGGCCACAGGCAGTCTTTCCCCTGAATCCTTGTGAATAGCCATAAAAATCAGTTTAATTAACAGATCAACCTGATAAATTATGCTATTTCGTTACGAAATAAAAGTTTTGGTCAGTATTTAGTCATTGTTAATTATCAGACTTGCCCCTGGAAATAGTGGTCATCAGGTTATCATTCCAGTCACCTTCGGCCTTTACTTCCGCGATGGCCCCGAATGCAAATGCCTCAATCAAATTGTGATTTAAATACAGGTAAGTTTTTGGTTCGCGGAATTTATATAATGAGGCGACTGCCGATCCTCCCACAACGGGCCAGGATTCATAATTGGTAACCGGCCGGTCATTGAAGGAACCACCTAGCCATACAAGATCGGCATGACCCCCGATCAGGTGTATCCTTGTATCCCTGTTTGCCTGCGAAATAAGGAAAAGCACCTTTTCTCCCACCTTGACTTTTAATGCATTATCACCCCTCAGGGCACCTTCCACACCGTTGAAATACAGGTGCGAGGGTATTAAAGATTTAATGGTCGTCATTAACCCGCTGAACTGATCGGAAGGGGTCTTGTATTGAATATAATTGCCATCCTTGTCCTTAGGAAGATAGTAGTCCTGCTCGGCAATATAAAATGCCTTATCGTACCTGATTTGATTCCCGTTTTCATCTTTTAGTCCGTCGCGCGGCAATACCATGATGGCACCGTTCATTCCTGAAACCACATGGAGGGGGACCATAATACCGCCCGGAGCGCAGTGATAAACAAATACCCCCGACTTGAGAGCTTTGAAACGGATGACCACTTTTTCGCCGGGTCCCACTTTGGTTATATCCCCGCCGCCAAGTGCGCCGGTAGCTGCATGAAAATCTATATTATGGATAAGGGTATTAGTTGAAGGATTGTCAAGGGTTAGCTGAACAAAATCATACTGGTGCACGACAATGATAGGCCCCGGCACAGTTCCGTTATAAGTGAGCTGCCAGGTCTTGACCCCGGGGGTAAGTTCAACAAACTGTTCCTTGACCACCAGGTTGACTTCAACTACCACGGGATCTCCTTTTGCTACCTGGTCGTATTCGGGAAGGTTTGGGGGAGCGACCAGGTCTTGTGTAATATGCTTCAGGTTATCCGCGGAATCAGGTCCTCCGTCCTCAAGTACGGAATTTCCTTTTTTGTCATTTTCGGAATTTGAATCGCTTGAGCAGGCTGTTAACCCTGCTGCAGCAGCCAGGGCCCCGGTCGCAATGAATTTTCTGCGGTCGATATTCATGAAAATAGGGTTTTAGTAAAAAATCATTTTGATTGGTTTTCAATGTGTTACCTTTTCAACAAAATTTTGAATATTTTGTTTGGCCGATTATATGGTCGGACAACTTTATGATAAAACTTATATAAGAGAATGTTCCTTTTTATCAAATAATTAAGATAAGTGATTTCGGCAATTTTGCTGTCGGATTCTAATCATGAAAAAAAGGCCGTCAAAAACGGCCTTCGGGAATAGCAGGAGAAGGGCTTGGTATCTATTGTATTTTAATTTCGGTATTCCGGGAATTTATTCTTTCAATGTTTGTTCAAATTACAATAACTGAATATAAATTGCAATGATATCTTTCGCTGTACAATCACGTTATGGTCAGGCCAGATCGAAGCGGTCAAGGTTCATCACTTTGGTCCAGGCTGCAACGAAATCATGAATGAATTTTTCCCCGGCATCAGCACAGGCATACACCTCGGCAAGGGCGCGCAACTCCGAATTCGATCCGAAAATAAGATCGACACGGGTGGCAGTCCACTTCAACTGGCCTGTTTTACGGTCATGACCTTCGAACAATTCACCTGCTTCCGATTTGGCTTCCCACTTAGTACCCAGGTCAAGCAGGTTCACGAAGAAGTCGTTGGTAAGAGATTCGGGGCGTTTGGTGAAAACCCCGTGACCTGAATGATCGAAGTTCGCATTCAGAACGCGCATGCCTCCCACCAGGACCGTCATTTCAGGCGCTGACAGCGTAAGCAACTGTGCCTTATCCACAAGCATTTCTTCTGCCGTCACTTTATATTTCGGGTTCCTGTAATTGCGGAATCCGTCGGCAACAGGTTCAAGAATGGCGAATGATTCCACATCCGTCTGATCCTGTGAGGAATCGGTACGCCCGGGCGTAAAGGGAACCTTCACATCCTTACCCGCATTTTTAGCGGCTTTCTCAATGGCGGCGCTGCAACCCAGTACAATAAGGTCGGCCATAGAAACTTTTTTACCATCCCTGCCGGCATTGTTGAAGTCTTTCTGAATACCTTCCAGAACTTTCAGCACTTTTTGAAGCTGTGCCGGATTATTGACTTCCCAGTCTTTTTGCGGCGCCAGCCTGATCCGGGCTCCATTTGCCCCACCGCGTTTGTCGGATCCCCGGAAAGTGGAAGCAGA
Organism: Cyclobacteriaceae bacterium; assembly: GCA_046703645.1. Lineage (GTDB taxonomy): Bacteria > Bacteroidota > Bacteroidia > Cytophagales > Cyclobacteriaceae > DATDPY01. Next base: position 865 of record JBJKSY010000519.1, on the reverse strand, counting down.
TGCCCAGGCGACTGATACCAGATCGGATACGGATAGGCCCGAAGCAAGAATTTTAGTTTTCAGAGAAGCAATATCCTTATCTTCGATCAGTTTGTGATTGACGGCCGGAACGGGGTCCTGCCAGATCAGGTCTTCGGCGGGCACTTCAGGACCGAGATAACGTGAACGCGGTCCCATGTCGCGGTGGGTCAGCTTGAACCATGCGCGGGCAAAGGCATCGGCTAACTCATCAGGGTTTTCGTAGAAATGCCTTGAGATCTTTTCATAGGCGGGGTCAACCCTTAAGGATAGATCGGTGGTTAGCATGGTAGGCGTATGACGTTTGGAAGGATCGTGTGCATCAGGTACAGTTCCGGCACCTGCGCCGCCTTTAGGTATCCATTGATTGGCTCCCGCCGGGCTTTTTGACAGTTCCCATTCATAGCCGAACAGGTTTTCAAAGAAATTATTGCTCCATTTTGTAGGGGTGGTTGTCCATATCCCTTCAAGGCCGCTGGTGATGGCGTCACCCGAGTGGCCACTGCCGAAACTGTTTTTCCAGCCCAGGTTTTGCTCCTCGATGCTTGCCCCTGCGGGTTCCGCGCCCACATATTTCAGCGGATCTGCGGCCCCATGTGTTTTGCCGAATGTATGTCCGCCCGCAATCAATGCAACCGTTTCGTAATCGTTCATGGCCATGCGACCGAATGTTTCGCGGATATCGCGGGCGGCAGCCACCGGGTCGGGTTTTCCGTTGGGTCCTTCCGGGTTGACGTAAATGAGTCCCATCTGGACTGCAGCAAGCGGATTTTCCAACTCACGGTCGCCGGTATACCTTTTATCTCCCAGCCAGGTGTTTTCCGATCCCCAGTAAACATCTTCTTCA
>JBJKSY010000518.1:0-3085 GCA_046703645.1 Cyclobacteriaceae bacterium | reverse complement strand
CCCCGGCTGTGTTGCAGCATTCCCTTTACGATCCCATCTGCCCTTTTACCATGATTTTTTATTTTTTCTTCATTTTCATATAGGTTGTCCGCAATTTCCAATGCCAATTGCATATTACCCTTTGCCAACTCGGCCTTGAGTTCATCAATCAATTCACTGTTTACTTCCGAGAAATTATTAACGAAGTTGAGCGGGTTCTGTATTTCATGTGCAATTCCTGCAGTAAGTTCGCCTAGCGAGGCCATTTTTTCCGACTGGATAAGCTGGGACTGAGTTGCCTTTAACTCTTTAAGAGTTTTTTCCAGTTCCTTAAAATCCTCATACCGTGCATATGCGATTGAAAAAGTTTCGGCTAATGATTTTACCAGGTTAAGCTCATCGTCGGATAAAGCTTGGTTATTCCCCACATAAAACATTCCTTGTTTAAATGGTATAAAGTGAAGATCAAGGGATTCGGGAGGCTCGTCTGATCCCTGATAGGTTTTTTTATTCGTCACCTGCTGAAGCCGGATCATGGACTGCATCCATTGCAGAAACTGATCCTTGTTCCAATGAGTTTTATATATTTCTCCCTGCCGCCAGCTATTTATTGAATTGCGCGTAAGTTCCATCGAATCAAATGCCAGATTCAATGCTCCCAACGCCTTTCCTTCGGGGGTGGTAAGATAAATGCTGACTCTTTGATTCTCTTCATCAATGATAAAAACGCCGCAACGGATAAACGGAACGCCAAGCACATTGAGTTCGTGCCAGATCAGGGGTGTTATCCTTTGCAGATCTTCGGGAGAACGCATGCTGGCGATCTCCCCTCGTACCCTTTCGAGCGAAGCCTGTTTTACAGCCAGTTTTGCCTGTGTTTCCGCTTTCTGAAGATCGAGGAAACGAACATATGCCTGCTCAAACACATTAGCAAACCGTTTAACTACCCTGATATCCTCTTCTGTGAAAATTTTATCGTCATATTTAATCAGATGAACTATTGTATTTTGTGTAAATGCTACGGTCCAGTTCCATAATGGAGCCTTCTGAATATTATTTTTCCTTTCCGGTGAAATATTTTTAAAATCACTGTTTTCAAACAGATAGTTCCAGAAGGTATTTTTCTTTTTTTGGTTATAACACTTTGTAAAATCTTTTTTCAAACTTAATCCATTTATCAGATCGTTACCTATGGCACCTGGAATGAATAAGGGTGTAATCATCTTTTGTGAATAATTTCCTTCCTGAGTGGCAACCCAGCTTTCAACTCTATTTTCATCTTTCTTGGGTATGGCTATTGTTGTTGCATCCGACTTCACATCAAGCTCCTTTAATTGTTTATAGACCACATTTACGACCTCTTGTAATTCATTGCTGCTATGCATAGCCAGTGACCGGCTCCGTACCCGTTCCAGGGCGGCTTCGATTTGCGCCTCCCTGGCCTGGGTTTCAGCTTTTTGGAGATCGGTAAATCGTCTATAGGTCAGGGAGAACACTTTAGCAAAACGATTAAAAATATCTAGGGCTTCCTGTGAAAGTTTTCCCAAAGTATAAACAAATAGTCCGCCTTCCGGGAAATTAAATACGGTACAAATCTGATCTGAGGATATTTTCTCAAGTTTTGGGAGAGGGTACCCTTTTTGAGAACTGAGTACTTGATAATATTTCTTCAGATCCTGTCCGGATAATGAATAAGTAAACACGGGTTTATTTTCTTTCCAGGCTCTATAAGTGCCTTTCAGCAGGGGATGTATGGTTGAATCAAGCGCTCCGATAACCTGCACGATATTTCCTTTCTTTTTTGACGTGGCCGCCCATACTTCCAATTGTTTTTTATCTTTGACGATAAGAAAACCGCAACGAAGCGTTTTTATACCCAGACCATCCAGTTCATGAAACATAATGCTTGTGGCTTCACTGATATCCTTACTGGTTTGCATTGCCATAGCACGGCTTCGGACACGTTCTAGAGAGGCTTCAATCTGAGCTTCCCACGCTTGCTTTTCGGCTTTCTGAAGGTCAAGGAAGCGGGTATAAGCCTGGTCAAAAGTCGAACCCATTCTTTGCAATATCGCGCATTCTTCTTTTGAATAAGTAATTCCCTGGTAATTTACTACTGCCAATCCGGTATTTTTTGAAACAAAATTTGCGCTGGCATATCCGGGTGCATCGAATACATATTTCTTCCTATCCTCAGGAATATTTTTGCCGAATGGAAGGCTAAAGAAATATTTCATAAAAATATTCTTATCCTCATAGGAAAGAGTATAGGAATAAGAATCCATCTTATTGTTCATGGCTTGATGCCAATATCTGAAAACGGGATGATTGAAATAAGGAACATGTGCCAGGAATGCGTAGGCCTCTTTCTGATCGGGAATACCTATCCATAAGTACATATCCGGCTTTTCTTTATCGAGAACATTTATTCCACAAACGGCCATATCGATTTTAAATCCCAGGCCTTTTATCTGAATAGCCACTTCCGAAATAACATAATGCAAGTCTTCACTTTTATGCATGGCCATCGCTTTGGCCCGTACCCGTTCCAGGGCCAATTGGATTTCAGCTTCTTTTGCCTGGGCTTCAGCCTTTTGAAGGTCAAGAAAGCGGGTATAGGTTTGTTCGAAAACCTTGCCGAATTTTTTTAATATTAAATTCTCTTCCGCAGTAAATTTTTCTGTTGAATATTTTTGAAATAATAAGACCGAATTTTTTAATATAATCATCGTATTGGAAAGCCCGGTAGAATTAAAAATCTTTGTTTTCCTGTCGCTTGGAATCGAATTAAAATCTGTCTTATTAAATAAATATTTATAGAAACTGTCTTTTGAAGGTTTATCATAACTCTCAGTATAAAAATCAATCCCATTTCTGACTCCCTTAAGAAAATTTGTAAATACCGGATGATCGTTGAAATCGACTTGAAATTTGTCAAAGTATTTTTTTTGCTTACCCGCCACCCATATAATCACGCTTTTTTTATGCGGATCTATGTCACTAATAATATTTGAAACATCCTGTGTTACTCCCAAGTCCCTGATTTCAGAATCCAATTGCGTTATAACTTCAGCTAATTCTTCACTCTTATACATAGCCATGGTTC
>JBJKSY010000517.1:0-9771 GCA_046703645.1 Cyclobacteriaceae bacterium | reverse complement strand
GACGAAAAGTTCCATTTTTTCCAGATCCCTCACTGGTATTTTGAACTTTCATATGTAAACCGGGGCGGCTATAATTCAGGTTGGATGATAACCAACCTTGTAAAATACAAACCCGATGAGGAAGCCATGTTAAAATCCTATATTTTTTACCAAAAATAACATGCCTTCCAGAATACCCATCGTTCCAATTATTGCCTTTCTCCTGGTATTCGGCAGACCGGCGCACGCTGATGTTTCGAATCAGAAGAAGCATGTTCAGGATAATATCGATAAGGTGAAGGACCTCGTTAGCTTTCTTCAATTCACCCTGAATACAATTGGCAATCCTGAAACCACCATGCACCAGAGGGACATCATCATCACGCAGAGTTATTTGAAAATGTTCCGCGATTCAAGGGTCCAGATTGAAGACGATCTGGATCCGGACAGAAAGGTGGTAACGAACAAGGATGTCCAGGCGTACCTGAAAGATGTCGGGTTTTTCTTTAAAAAGGCCCGGTTTACTCTTGATATCCAGGGGATTGATTCCGTGATGACGGATCGCAATGTCAAGGTCTATATCGTTAAACTCAACAGGAACCTGAATGCAGTGACCATCGATAATGATACCATTAACCAGAACCTTGTCAGGTATCTTGAAATCAATTATAATCCTACCAGCGATGATCTTAAAATTGCCAGTTATTATACAACAAAACTCAGCGAAGAAGATGATCTGGCCAATTGGTGGCATCAACTCACATTTGAATGGCGTCTGTATTTTGATACGAAATTCAAATTGCCTGACAGCGTCGGAACAGGTGAGATAAGAAAAGTTCTGGATATTGATTCCATAGATATATCGGATAATCCTTACATAACCAGCCTGGCGCCACTTTCCAAATGCGAAAAGCTGCAATACCTGAATGTCGGCAATACCTATATTTCCGACTTGTCCCCGTTGCGATATTTGTCTAAACTCCGGAACGTAAATGTTTCCGGTACAAGAATATCGGATATAAGCTCTCTTCATTATTCTGTAAATCTCCAGGTTCTGAATTTATCCGGGACCAGTGTCGGGGATTTTTCGGTATTGAGGGATTTCCCATTACTGACCGATCTTGACCTGAGCAATGTCACCGGTTTCGATTCCCTTTCAATACTTAATAGCAACAAAGATTTGCAAAGGCTGAATATATCCGGGACCAGGATCATGTCACTTGATTCCATAAAACCCGATAATAATATCAGGTTCCTGGATATCAGCGGAACTCCCATTGAAAACTTAAAACCTCTTTCGACCTGGACGAACCTTGTGGAGATCCGGCTTGAAAGAACTGTTATCGATAACCTGTCGCCTTTGTCGCATCTTCCTCTTTTGCAGGTAATAAATTGCGAATCAACCAATATCAACAACCTGGATACGTTGAAAAATGCACGGTCACTTAAAAAAATTTATTGCGATAACAGCGGGGTGACCAAGAAGATTGCCGCCAACTTCAATAAATTAAGACCGGATGTATTGCTGATTTTTGAATCGCAGGCCCTTGAAAAATGGTGGTCTTCACTTTCTCAGGAATGGAAGCAGGTCCTTCTTGGCGCTGCCGGTTTAACTTCATCCAACGGAAAAGAAAGTCTCGCAAAAATAGAAAATATTGACACTTTGTCGCTGGCCGGGAAAAAGGATATATATAACCTGGACCCGCTGACACCTTTAAGAGATCTTGCCTTTCTCGATTGCCACGAGACGGGAATTTCAGAGCTTGCACCCATCAGGGAATTTCAGGAATTGCGTTATCTTGATATCAGCCATACCATGGTTTCAGATCTGTCGCAGCTCAGGGGATGTAAAAAACTTGCATACCTAGATATTGAATCATCACAGGTTTCCGATATCACCCCGATAAAAGATCTCAGAAGCATTCAGGTTTTGAAAGCAGATGATACCCTCGTACCTGAATCGCAATTTGAAGAAATTGTATTGCAGGACCCCGGGGCCCGGATCATTTACAGGACCGACAGCCTGGAAGCCTGGTGGAACGGCCTCAATGAAAAGTGGAAATCCATATTCTTAAAAACAGCAGGTAGTAATGACAAGGATATCGACACCTGGTTTCTTCACCGGGCTGCCGGTTTGAAAAAACTGACTATTGACAGCATATCCATTGACAACCTTAAGCCCCTGTCGAAGCTGGTTTTCCTTAATACGCTTATCCTTGAAAATGTGCCTTTAAAGGATATTCATACTATCTCCGGGATGACATCGCTTAAGGTTTTTAAGCTCAGCAAATCACCTGTTCAGAACTTTGGTCCATTGAGTGCCTGCACACAACTTACAGAACTGGATCTGAGCAATACTGGGTTTGAAGATCTTTCACTTATCCGGAATCTTGAATTATTAAGGAAATTAAATCTTTCAGGTACCAGGATTAGATCGCTTAAATATCTTGAAGGAATGTCCTTGTTAACACAATTGGACATTTCAAATACAAGAACTCATAATCTAAAGCCCTTGTTCAACCTCCCTGACCTGAAAGTGCTTACCTGTTATAATACGCCATTGAGTAACCACACTATAAGCGCTTACAAGGCAATTAATCCGGATTGCCAGGTAATTTATTATTGAACATTTTAGCTCCGATGGTGTTTTTATTACATGGCTTTTAGCAGGGGAATTTTTCTTTTTATTATGATATTCCGGATAAATAATTTCCAGAGTAAGCCGCCTGTATTGCATAAAATGACAGATTCACGTAAAATCAAACCAGAATATATGTTACAAACAGATACAGCTACATTTGGTGAAGGATGTTTCTGGTGCACGGAAGCTATTTTTCAACGACTGGAAGGTGTGGTAAAGGTGATCTCAGGTTATTCAGGAGGAACCGTACCGGATCCTTCTTATGAGGAAGTTTGTACAGGAACAACGGGTCATGCTGAAGCCTGCCAGATTATATTCGATCCTTCTCAAATATCCTTCAGGGAATTACTGGAAGTATTCTGGAAAACACATGATCCCACTACCTTGAACAGGCAGGGAAACGATGTCGGCACCCAATACAGGTCCGTAATTTTTTATCATAATGAGGAACAAAGAAAGCTGGCTGAGGAGTACAAAGAAAAATTGGATAAATCGGGGATCTACAAACATCCTGTAGTTACACAGATTGTAAAATACTCAAATTTTTATCCTGCTGAAAAATACCATCAGGATTATTATAATCTTAATTCCGGTCAACCTTATTGCAGGCTTGTCATTCAGCCTAAGCTTGAAAAATTTGAAAAGATTTTCACGGATAAGTTAAATACCGACAAGTGAATAACCGTTTACAGACCCGGACATTTCGCCGTTAAACGGTAATACTTTGGTTAAAAATCGGGAAAAGTCTTTATATTGGCTAAAGAATTTATCCCGCACCCCGGCTTCATGGATCGCGAAAAAGTTTTATCAAAATCGAAATGGATCCTTCTGATAATTTCCATTATCCTTATTTCCGCATTGTTGATTCTGACCCTTACACGGAAAGGGGTAATTAAAAAACAAAAGGTTATGCTGATCCAGTATAAGACAGTACATTATTGCGACCAGATTTCCAATATTGATTCAGGTAGTGTAACCCCGGTCATTTATGATTGCAAGGCGGATTTTGGAAATATTCCCAGTGATTACAGGAAAGAAAAATTCATTTCTTTGATACTTCCTGCCATCCTTGTGACCAAATATGAATTGATGAGGGAAAATGTAAGGGCAACCCATATCTGGACCCGTATGAAAAACGGTATGCCCGTATCACACGATGACAGCGCTTTTATTATCGGCCTTACCAAAAAATACCAGACCAACAGCCTGTATGAAATTCTTCAGAAAGAACAGGTACATCCAACAAGCATTATTATTGCACAGGCAGCCCTGGAATCCGGCTGGGGAACATCCCGCTTTTTCAATGAAGGAAATAATCTATTTGGGATTTGGTCCTATAACTCTTCAGACTCGAGGGTGAACAGCCTTTATGACCGTGACGGGAAAAAAATATTCGTTAAAAAATATAATACCGTAAAGGATTGTATTGAAGATTATTTTCTGACCATAGCGAATACCTGGGCCTACCAGGATTTCAGGAAGGAAAGAGGGGAAATAAAGGATCCGCTTGCACTGATCTGGTATTTGAGTCAGTACTCGGAATTGCGGTATGATTATGTAAAGAAAATTGGGGAGCTAATGATTAAGAATGACCTGATGAAATACGATGATTACAAAATATCCGGTAAATACTGGATCGAACTTAACGTAAACTGACAGTATATGTATCTTAATTTATTTTTACTGCTTAGCATCCTTACAACAGGATTTTCCTATAAGACATCCGGTCCCGCCACACGGCAGTCAGTAAAGGCCGGGATCCTGGCCAGGGAAGATACCGGTAATAACGCTCCGAAGGATATTGTATGTCTTATTTATCATCGGTTCGGGGACCCCAGGTACCCGTCAACCAATACATCGGCGAATCTCTTCAAACTTCAGCTTCAATACCTCAAGGACCATAATTTCAATGTGATCACATTCAGCAAAGCGGTTGACGCGGTATTCAATGGAGGAAGCCTTCCAGGTAAAACAGTGGTTATCACGATCGATGACGGATTCAGCTCTTTCAAGGAGAATGCTCTTCCGCTGCTTGACAAGTTCGGATATAAAGCCACCCTGTTTGTCAATACCAGTACGGTAGGAGCAGGGGATTATATGAGTTGGGAAGATCTTGCCGGTCTTTTAAAAGACGGATTTGAAATCGGGAATCATTCCGATTCCCATGATTATTTTTTAAACCGGAAGGACAACCCTGTAGATTATTTTAAGACCGACGTGCAGTTGTCCAAAAAATTGTTACATGAAAAACTGGGAATTGACCCGGATATTTTTGCATACCCATACGGGGAATTTGACAAGCAATTGATAGATGCAGTAAAATCAATGGGCTTTGTAGCTGCTGCTGCCCAGAATTCCGGTGTGCTCTGTGAATCATCCGACCCGTATGCTATACCCCGATTTCCCATGAATAATGATTATGGCGCCATGACCATGTTCATTGAAAAAGTAAACATGAAGGCTCTGCGTGTCAGCGATACCGATATTGCCAATACACTTTATTCGAAAAATCCGCCTACGCTTTCACTTTCCATAAACATGGATCAGCTCGACATAAAACATATCCAGGGATTCACCCAGGGAGGTTTGGCTGAATTGAATTTTTCAGGGGACCCTGTTGTAAAGGTTAAGCTTTCCTGCTCCAAAAAGCTCACCGCCCGCCGGGTAATCTATACAATTACAGTTCCCGGGTTAAAAGATGGTCAATGGTACTGGTACAGTCATATTTGGATCAATCCAAATATTAAGGATTGAATCCTGAATTCACCGGTAAAAGAATACCAATTAAATTTTAGGATATACGAATTTTTTTCAATATTTGGGCGTTGATTAATTAATCAACGGAACAGGATCAATATTTTTATAAAAATTATATCAATTATGAGTAATAACCAAAACAAACGAAACACCGGCTATATCATTTTAATTGCCGCGATTGCTTCGACAGGAGGATTGTTGTTTGGATTTGATACGGGGGTAATATCCGGTGCATTGCCATTTCTTAAGCAATTCTTTCATATGCAATCAGGAGAAGAAGAGTGGATAACTACGGCGGCATTAATCGGAGCCGTATTAGGCGCAGTCTCTTCGGGAAGGATCACAGATATTTTCGGAAGAAAAAAAGTCATTATAACCGCTTCCATCATTTTTGCATTAGGTGCCGTATTGACCGGTGCCGCTCCAACAACAGCTTTCCTTTCAATATCCAGAATCATATTAGGAATTGCAATTGGAGTATCTTCCTTCACAGTTCCTTTGTACATCGCTGAAATTTCCCCGACAAAAATCAGGGGCGCCATGGTATCTTCTTTCCAGTTGATGATAACCATTGGTATCGTTGTTTCCTATTTCAGTGACCTGGCTTTTGCCAACGATGCCAATCCCGAATCATGGAGATGGATGTTCTATGTAGGTGTTTTCCCCGCGATTATATTGTTTATCGGTATGCTGACCTTGCCTGAGACTCCCAGGTTCCTGATTGGTATCGGTAAGGAGGAACAGGGAAGAAAAGTATTATCAAAAGTGGAAGAGCCTGAACTCATTGAAGTTGCAATTACCAAAATTAAGGATGACATCAGGCTTGATAAAGAGAACAATGTATCCTGGACAGAAATATTTTCTCCCTGGCTGAGAACAGCCCTGATAATTGCAGTGGTTATAATGTTCGTTCAGCAATTCGTGGGGATTAATACGATCATTTATTATGCTCCGACAGTGTTTATAATTGCCGGATTCTCAGGACCTAAAGCAGCCATTGCAGCCACGGTTTCAGTGGGCGTAGTTAATGTATTATCCACTGTTCTATCCATGTTCCTGATTGATAAGATCGGAAGAAGAAAATTATATTTCATTGGGGTAATCGGCATGGCGATTGCATTGTTTGCCCTGGGTTCATTTTTCCTAATGAAAGACAGCCTCGGAGCTTCATTGAAATTTATAACCGTCGGCTCTGTGCTGGTATATATCGTTTTCTTTGCAATAAGTTTAGGACCTTTGGGCTGGTTACTTATTTCAGAAATATTCCCTCTGAAAGTCAGAGGACTCGGTATGAGTATCGGATCACTTTCGAACTGGTTATTCAATGCCATTGTCACCTTCACCTTCCTGAAACTGGCCTGGGTTTTCACAACACCGGGAATGGAGATCACCCATGGTGCAGGGGTGCCGTCTGATCCAAACCCTGCAGGCGCTTTCATGGTTTACGGTGTAGTTGCGATCCTGGGATTAATTTGGGGCTATTACTATATTCCTGAAACGAAAAATATTTCCCTGGAGGAAATTGAAGAGCATTGGAGAAAAGGAACAAAGCCCAGACATATTAAGAAAGTTTGACTACAGTCGATATAAATTCGCAAAGGCCTCCTGAAATAATCACGAGGCTTTTTTTATTTACTAACAGCTACTGCAATCTTGGAATCGGCGGTTCCGTAATACAGAAACTGGATTCCGTGAAAGAATGCCTGCCCTTCAAGAAAGCAGACGTTATTGACCTGGCCTTTCAGCTCATAGGGTTTCTCAGGCATAAAAAAGTTCTTGTCAAGGCGATCGATCAGTTTTGAAGGATCGGATTTGTCGAATAATGCCTGGCCGGCACTGTAGGTTCCGTCGGGTATGGATTTATCTCCCACCTCAATATCATTTTTGCTGTTGTAGATTAGCCGGATACCCTGGTCCGTAAGCAGGGCAGGGGGGCCGGATTCTACCAGTTGACTGTCAAAATACCCGGGCCTGGGCTGCAAAACAGGTTTAAGACTGCCTATTGAATCGAGCAGGGGTTCCCAGTTCAGGAGGTCATCGGAAGAAGCCAGGTAAATATTCGAATCTCCCCAGTACATCCAGTATTTGCCGTTTATTTTTGCGGCTATTATCCTATCCCCGTTCCGCCGGCTGACCACCGATCCCGATTTAGACCATGTATCTTTAAAAGGATCGGACTTGAAAACCAGTCCTTTCTTCTGCCAGTGTTCCAGATCGGAAGAAACCGCTTCACAAAGTCTTGCGGTCTTACCGTCATACGCCGTGTAAGTCATCAGGTACCAGCCTGAATCGGATTGTACGATTCTCGGATCTTCGCAACCTCCCGGCCATTCATAAATTTTCATCGAATCCTCAGCGGGATAGAATACCGGATCGGGTCTTTTCTTAAAATGCAAACCATCGGTGCTGACTGCGAGCCCGATCCTTGATGTGCCGTTATAGATCCCGATCTTGTCTTCGGCCCTGTAAAGCAAGTAAAGACTGTCATTCCTGACAACGGCAGCAGGGTTAAATACATCTTTTTCTTCCCATAAAACCGGTTGCTTGATAATGGGATCAATAAAGGAGAGTTGGTTTGAGGGAGTGAGCACCGGATTTACACTGTCTACTCTTTCAAAAGGACCGTCTTCCCATGATGTTCCTGCTGCCTGGTCTGCTTTACGGCCGTTCATGCATGAAACCATGCCCAGCAGGGTGAATGCCAGAGTGAAGTTAACTACCCGATTCATGTGTTTTTATTTTAGTGGGATTTATGGATAATATTTTTTTTATTTTGCTTTCAATTCCTCCGTTGCTGTAAGGCAGAAGATCTTCAAGGATTAATTTCAATTCGTTCATAATCAATGGTTCGCGCTTCCCGATCTTTGTAATTATTTCCATTGAAAAAGCTTTTACTGCAATAGTTTCACTCGCCGATTCAATGAACCGGAAACAAATATCTATTAATTCCCCATCCCAACGGGAAGGAATTGATGAATTTTTCAGGATCCCTAGGATGTTTCTTTTTACCGCGTGGTGAATTCCCTTTTTCCTCAGTTGACTTATAAGTTTAGGAAGGCAGGACCGGTAAGTTTCAGGGTATTCTTCAAAATGCCATCTTAATACCCATGAAGCTTTACGAGCCAGATCTGTTTTTTGGCTTAATGTCAGTCCAATGAGCTCCCTGAAAAGATCCGGGTCATTGTTGACAAGTGTTGCAACCCTGAGAGTGTTTCGCTTGGAATGTTCCCTTAGTATTTCTTCGCCAAGGTTCATAGATTAAAAAATATTCAACAATATAAAAACAGAACTCTCATGAATTCAATAAAAATATATAATTTTCATTGTGATTTCATATATATGAAAAAAGTCTTTTTATATATTTTATTCATTCTGTTTCTTCCCAGATCCGTATTGGCTCAACAGTGGCCTTTAATTGAAGACGGTTTGTATAAAAATCCTTCGGATCCCAGCCGGCCCTATTCCAATGTTTCATTGTCAGGATCAGTATTCAACCTCGTTGAAGGTCAGCTCTGGCAATATGCTCTTACCGGGGATGTGGCATTTGGCAATTACAGGAATCTTCTGACTTTCCAGGTTCCGATTGTCAGATCCGTGATCCCTGGAATTGAAAATTTCTCCGGGATAGGGGATATCAACGGAGGTTATTCGTTTGTGTTTTATGAAAGAAAGACCATTGATAATCCCCTTATAAATGCCACGGCATCCCTGAACATTTCACTACCAACGGGAAATGCTGATCTTGGAGAAGGAGTGGGCCGGACAGTCTTTGTACCCGGTCTGACCCTGGCTTTCAAACCTGTTGACCAGGTTGGGATTTATCCTTCCATTCAGTATATTACCTCTTCGAAACCTGCGACCGGAAGATGGGCGGGGGGATTCCCCGGCGCTGTTCCTGACGAAACAGGGACAAACCCTGAAGCACGGATCAGCGCTATACAGATCAATTCCGAATTTAATCTCGAATTCAACCAAACATGGCTTGGCCTTACACCGGTATTCAGTTATGATTTTACAGGACGCCAATATACCGTAAATCTACGGCCGGAAGTAGGAAGACTGTTCAATGATTCATTCCTGTTGAAAATCAACTCCACTTTTTATATTCTGGGGCAACGGCATCTTCTGTACTGGACAAGATTTGTCGCAGCCTATTATTTTTAAAAGCCTTTTAAAAGCTCCGGAAAATATGAGTTTTACAGGAATAGACTGGCAGGATTAACGGTTAAGATAAAACAGGTTCAAACTGATTTATTTCGGGAATCAATTTGGAGATCAAGAAAATGGAAGTACGGTATTATTCTGCAACTTTGAGTTCCCCTGCTGCCTCGTGGTCCAGTATCCAGCAAAGATTCCCGCTTCGGGGTTTTACCATTGCGGAAGGGTATTTCAAT
>JBJKSY010000516.1:0-4667 GCA_046703645.1 Cyclobacteriaceae bacterium | reverse complement strand
ACCGTATACATTCCCGGGTTACCTGATCCAGCAAAATTTAATTGTTTCCCCAGCGGATCTGACCAACCCATAGCTTTGACCAGGGCATCATTGACGATTACGGAAAATTCCTCATCAGAACCCGTTTCCCTCGAGAAATTCCTCCCTTTAACAAGGGGTATTCCGAGTGTAGGGAAATAATCATAATCGACATAACACCAGGGGTAGGTACGATTTGCGAATTCCCCGTTTCTGCCCTCAATGTCCATAACCGAAGCCTTCATTTTCTGGCCGGGTGAATAGGAACATCCCCCTAGGTTCTGAATACCCGGGATCTTCAGGACCTCGTCACGGAAAGCCTGGTAATTCCTGAACATTTCATCATCCATTAACCGTACCCTGACCACATTGTTCTTATCGAATCCCAGGTCAGCCGAACGGATATACTGAAGCTGCCTGTACACAACAAACGTGCCCGCTATCATGACCACCGAGATAGCGAACTGGGCAATGACAAGGATTTTCCTCAGGTAAGCATTTCCCGGTTGAAGGGATGACCTCCCCATATTAAGTATTGAAGAGGGTCTGAAAGAAGCCAGGTAGAGAGCCGGGTAGATCCCTGATGCCAGGCTCAGGAAAGCCAGCATGCCGGCAATGTAAATCAATGTGCTGTTATCCAGCAGGTACGAAGGTGTAATTCCTTTATCGAGAAAACGATTGAAGTAGGGAAGGAGGAGGATCACAGACAAAATGCTGACAAGGACAGATGCAACCGTGAGGAGAAAGGATTCGGTCAGTCCCTGAAGAATGATCTGCCCGCGGCCCGAGCCGATGATCTTGCGTAATCCGATTTCCCTGGAGCGGCTTAAAGAGCGGGCAGTGGACAGGTTTATATAATTTACCCCAGCAATAAAGATCATTAGAAAGGCAATAATGGAAAAAATATAAACATAGGATATATTGCCGTCCTCGCCTATATCAAAGCGGAATGAAGAATGGAGGTGGATGTCGGCGATATTCTGAAGCCTGTAGCGATAGCTTATGTTATAACCCTGAACTACAGGGGCGCAGTATTTATCATAGACGGCTTTCAGTTCCGGGGAAAAATTATCTGCATTTTTCAGCCCCGGCATATCGAGGTAGGTATAGGTCCCGAAGTTCCCCCATGAAATATGATTTCTTAGGTCACCCAAAGTGGAATGTGAAATGAATCCGGTCAGAAGCCTGAGGTGGGAATTCATGGGCACATCTTCCACCACTCCGGTAATTTTATAGGCATCATTATCAAGGACCAGGGTCTTCCCCAGGATACCCGTTTTCCCGAAATATTTCATGGCTGAGCTTCGGGTAAGGACCAGGGAATAGGGTTCTGTCAGGCAGGAAGCCGGGTTTCCTGCAAGAAAAGGTAAACGTAAAATCGTGAAAAAGGCCGGATCAGCGTAGCAGAGATGATCATCGTTGAAAAGGGAGCCACCGGATTTTACCGAGATCTGCCCGGCAGGTGCCATCCGGGCATAAGCAGTGACCATGGGATAGTCCTTTTTCAGCTCAGGGCCCAGGGGGATTTCAGCCTGGGGGATTATATATTCGTCGTTTCCCGCGCGGATATCGGTGACGACGCGGTAAATGGATTGGTATCCGGGAAAGAAGCGGTCATAGCTTAGCTCATAGCGGACGAAGAGGAATAGCAGGAGGGAGCCAGTAATTCCCAGGGAAAGGCCGAACAGGTTGAAGAAGGTGTAAAGTTTCTTAGCCTGCAGGCTGCGTAAGGAGATCTTGATGAGGTAACGAAACATGATCAGTTATTAAAATCAGATCGATCCAATCAGTCGGCATATTCAGAGCCAAGAAGTTAAAAAAGCAGAAGCTGATGTCCTATCATTTTAACAAAAAAGATGAAAATTAAGAGTTGAATGGACAAAAACAGTTGGGTAACGGATAAGAGCGCTGATCAGAGTCCACTCCCAATTGACAAAAATACCATCAATTTAAGATTTGAAGGTTTTTTGTTTTGTTGTGCCCCAGTTAGTATGGCATATTTATCAGTATCAATTATAAATATTATGACAATATTCGGAATTGTAGATTGTAATGAATCAGGATAAATAGATCATAGCTACTGATTTTATTAATCACACAATACTGGGTTTATGTTCATTTCACTACCTGAAATACAATCATTATAATATAATTCAGAAAAAAGTTATATTTAAAATTACAATATTGCCTATATGACCTGTGTTGGGTGGATGGGATTAGTATTAAATTTAACAACTAAAAAATATAATGGCGCAGATCAATCCTCACATTAACTTCAATGGAAATGCCGAAGAAGCATTTACATTTTACAAATCAGTTTTTGGCGGAGAGTTCACAAAAATTATCCGTTTCAAAGACATTTCCAGCCCGGAATTCCCGGTATCAGAAAAAGAGGCAAATAAAATAATGCATATTGCTCTACCTGTTGGGAAAAACTTTTTAATGGCGAATGATGTTCCGGAAAGCATGGGACGGACAAATGAAAATGAAAACAGGAGTAAAATTTCAATAAGTGCGGAAAGCAAAGAAGAGGCGGTCAAATTGTTTAATGGACTTTCGGCAGGCGGACAAATTGAAGTGCCTATTGAGGAAAGCCCTGGTGGCTCTTATTTTGGTTTGTTTAGAGACAAATACGGGATTGAATGGATGGTCGATTTTGATCCGAATAATACCGGACAAGTTTAACGAAAGAAAAACGATGAACCGTTAACAATGTATATAAATCATTTCCACCCTTCGGGATGGCATCGTTCATATTCTGAACGTTAAGCTTCGTGCGGGCAGCGACCCTGAATGAGACCCGGCGCAAAAATGAAAAGTTGAATATTGATGTTAAGAGATCGATTGTTAAATAAAGAGACAGGATTCCTGTTATATGGATTAACTCCGCCAAAGGAGAATACTGATAAAGAGAAAGTCAGAGCAATTGCAGATAGACAAATTGCACGATTGGAAAATACAGGCATTGACGGATTAGTGCTTTATGATATTCAGGATGAATCTTCAAGGACAGATTCTCCGAGACCTTTTCCTTTTATGTCAACCTTGTCTCCTGATTATTATAGTGAAAAATATTTGAACGGATTAAAAATACCTAAAATAATTTATAAGAGTGTTGGAAAGTACTCCTCGTCCGAGTTAAAGGATTGGATAGATAATTCAGCTAAAAATATTGAATATTCTGTTTTTGTGGGTTCACCTTCCGGGGCGCATGCTTCAGGACTTTCTCTTAACGATGCTTACAGAATATATCAGGACTCTGATTCTTCAATTATATTGGGAGGTGTAGCGATTCCCGAACGGCATAATAAAAAGGGTGACGAGCATATCCGGCTTTTTGATAAAACAGATAAGGGATGCAGCTTTTTTATTTCTCAATGTGTTTACAGTGTCAATAACACTAAAGATTTTCTTTCCGATTATTATTATACTTCCATAGAGACCGGCAGGGATTTGGTCCCGGTTGTTTTCACATTGACACCCTGCGGTTCATTAAAGACATTACAGTTTATGGAATGGCTGGGAATTGATATTCCCAAATGGTTAAAGAATGATATGAAACACTCCAGGGATATACTTTCCAAATCAATTGATATTTGCGGGTCAATTGCAATAGAGTTAATTGATTATTGTGCAGGCAAAAATATACCTATTGGATTCAATATTGAGAGTGTGGCTATCAGAAAAGACGAAATTGAGGCATCGATAGAATTATTAAAAGATATAAAAGGTTTGATGAATAAATAAAATGCGCGAACGCTGTATGGTATGAAAAATTGCCCGGGCATCAGGCCATATAAGGTTTTAACCCTTACTAAATTCGGATAAATCGATGTTTTTAACTTTTAAATAAACTTACTTCAATGAACGGGTTAATTTTTATATATGCCGCCTCAATTCTTCTTTTTATATGGGGTATCTCTCACTTAATTCCTACGCAATCAATTGTTAAAAGCTTCGGTGATATAGCAACGGACAATAAGCGTAAAATTACAATGGAATGGATTATAGAAGGTTTAACACTTATATTTCTTGGGATTCTTATTGCTCTTGTAACTTACATGGATCATGCTTCGCCGATATCTAAAATTGTTTACCGGAGTGCTTTTATCATGCTCAACGTATTAAGCATTGTTTCACTTGTAACCGGCTTTAGAAATACATTTATTGCTTTTAAACTTTGTCCATTTATTTTCACGGGTTCCTCAATATTGATAATCTGCGGCAGCATAATAAGTTGAAAATTAAAATAACACTGCACCTGACATACGGGTAATTTCAATAAAAATTAATATTTATAAACCTGAAAATCCGAATTTCACTTTGAGGGGATTAGTACGTGGAATTTTACGGTTATCAGTAAGATCATAAACGATAATGGAATATCCTTTAATATTTTTCATGATTATAAATTCCTTGCCTATTCCGAGATCCAGGCAGTTGTGCCGGGAGTAGAGCCAAGTATTGTCTTTCAATATTTTGACAGATGTTCCCCGCAATAATTCTGCATGGGCAAAGAAACCATTTAGAATTGTATGATCCATAAAGACCCCCATTGAATATTCCCTGCCGGTCAATGAGTTTTGATTTAGTCTCATTTTATTGAAGGGCAGGGTCAACCTTCCGGAAATCCCTGAACGGAAATATTT
>JBJKSY010000515.1:0-7291 GCA_046703645.1 Cyclobacteriaceae bacterium | reverse complement strand
CCAGTCTGACCGGGGCGGCAAATGCTTCGCGGTTCAAACGGAAATTTTTTATGACCGAATTTTCCGAATTGATAATGTATAGCGTGGTATCAGAACCCAGGGCAGCGACATTCTGATCTCCGAGCGAAACCTGGTAAAACGGGAAATCCCTTTTAATCAGTTCCTTTTTATTGTAAACGCCCTTCAGGTCATATATCCCGATCTTGCCGTCAGTTGCAAAATAGATCAATCCGTTGTCGTTTATATCAATATCATATACAGGGGCTGAAACTCCTTCAAGGGTGATGTCCTCCCTTTTGGTTTTGAGATTCCAGCAACTTACCGTGCCATTGGAATTCGGTACGGCAAGGATGCCGTCAGCGGTGAGCGCATGTGAGTAAATTCCATAGATAAAATTGGACGAGTTCCGGTTCTCATGGAATGAAGGGAGCAGGTTCTCTTCATTTCCATCGGCCAGACGGAAGAACTTAAGATTTTTTAAAGCATCCCGGCCGGTAGCTGCAAGATAATTCTTGTAAAAAGATATGCTGAATGCCTGGCTGGTGAATGCCTTTATGGAATATAATATCTTATATGGCTGAAGATTTACAACATAGATCATGCCGCGGTTGTCGGCAACGGCAAGCAAAGAATCATTGGAGTTAAAGCAAAGCCGGTGAATTGCGCCGTCACTTACTTTGTTAAAGAATTCCTTTTCTCCGGTTTTTAAATTGAAGAAAAATACTTTTCCTTCCCTGTCGCCGAATGCAGCATAATTTCCATTATGGCTGAGGGTTATGTTGTCGAGGGGATCCCCGGTATTCAATTTGAAGACGGGCCTGTCTTTTTCTAGATCGAAAATCCTGATAGTGGTATCCGTATTGCAGGTAATGATCCTTTCTCCGTCGGCGGTGATTGCAAGATCGTTAATAACAGGAAGCGTCCTGATCATTGCAGAAGTATCTGTTCCTTCATATTTCCAGATTCCCAAAGTCCCGTCAGTCGATCCCGCAGCAATAAAATTTCCTGAAGGTGAAAAGGAGACACTCGTGATCCTGCCGGGTAATTTAAATTCATTCAGGATTTCCTTTTTTGAAAGGTTCCACATGATTATTTCATCGGATCCGAACGTCGAAATAAGGTATCTGCCGTCAGGACTGAAATCAAGATGATCAACCTGGCCGGTATTACCGGTTGGAATTATTAGCCGGGGTTGCTGGGAAAAACTTTGAAAATAGCTGAACAACAGGAATACAACAGTCAGAATTTGTCTTAACGGGTTCATATTCAGGATTTTACATTATGAATGACTATCGGTACCTGTTTCATTATCCCTGATTAATAAATGATACATTTGCCAAATCTATTGTCTGTTGACGGTAACAACCCTGTACTTAATTACACAACACGCAGCCCGATCCCTGAGCTGCTTCGCATTCTGCCTGGGTTGCATAACATTTACCGGTTCCCGGCTTTGACCATGGGGTTGAAGAAGAGCATCCGGAACATGATGGGGTGTTGGTATTGGATGTGTTGTCGGTACAGGATGATATCTGGGTTATCAGAAATAAAGGAATGGCCAGTGCCAGTGTCCAGATAAGCCGTTTTGCAGTTCTTTTCACAATAGTATGGTTTAAAGGTTTTATTTCTGCCGGAAAATAAAGAATCCGCCGATATTATGCAATAGGCTGATTATCACTTTCGGGTTTATAAATTCAAGGATATCAGGCAGGGAGAACCGGTTCGGACAAATTGATTTCATAAAAAATGGATATATTAGACTGGTCGATCATATAGATTAAAAATGTCTCTGGATTTGATTAAAAAATTATTATTCGCCCCGGTATTTTGGCTCATGTTTACAGCCTGTTCAGCTCCCGGTGAGAAAGTTGCTATTGTTAAAACGGGAGATGCCTACCAATTACAAAGGAATGGTAAAGACTTTTTTATAAAGGGAGCTGTTGGCTTTCTCTATCCTCAGGTGCTTGCTTCGAGCGGGGCCAATTCGGTCAGGATATGGAATAATTATGACGAAAACCTGCGGAAAGCCGACAGCATGGGCATAACAGTTCTTGTGTCGCTTCCTCTCAAAGCACAGCGAGACGGATTTGATTACAGTGATGAATCCCTTGTAAAAAATCAGATGGAGGATATACTGAAAACAGTACGGCTTATTCAATTTCACCCTTCTATTCTTATGTGGGCAGTAGGCAATGAGCTGGATTACATGCCCGGCAACAAACCTTACTATACTTCCATGTGGGATGCAGTGGATGATATTGCACGCCAGATAAAGCTTATCGATCCCGATCATCCCGTCATGACCGTCATCGGGACAAGCCATTTTGAAAAAGTGCATGAGATCTTTGAGCGTTGCCCTGATCTTGATCTTCTGGGAATAAATGCCTATGGAGATATGAAGCAAGTCCCGGATTTACTCAGGAAATACGGCTGGAACAAACCCTTTGTTTTCACAGAGTGGGGTGTTACGGGTTACTGGGAAGTCCCGCGCACAGCCTGGAAGGCTCCCTTTGAGGAAAACAGTACTGAAAAAGCAAAACTTTACAGGTATAAATATGATTCAGTCATCCTGGCCGATTCTGGAAGATGCCTGGGTTCCTATGTTTTCCTGTGGGGACAGAAACAGGAAACCACACCCACCTGGTTTGGGATGTTTGATAACAAGGGCAATGAATCGGAAGCAGTAAATATTATGAAGGAAGAATGGTCCCATAAAACTATTTCCAACCATGCCCCGGTGATCGATTCCCTGATGCTGGATGGAAAATCTTTTTATAATAATGTATACCTCACACCGGGGTCCCTGGATTCCGCAAAAGTTTATGCCTCCGATCCGGAAAATGATCCCCTCGTAGTTCATTGGGAAATCAGACCTGAAGCTGAATATGCCGCTTATGCAGGACAGGGTGAAAAAACTCCGCCGGCAGTTCCAGGCTGCATTCTTGTCGATAATGTAGAATCGGTTGCCTTCAGAGTCCCGGAAACCGCCGGCGCTTACAGGATATATGTATACCTCTATGACGGACACAGGCATTTCTCGACAGCCAATTTTCCGTTCTATGTACGGTGAAGCCGGGAGAAATTCAAATGCATATTCCCGGAAAATTAAATTCTGATATCGGGTTCCGGTAGGTTATATTAATGTAATTGCAGTTGTTTTAAAAAAAGCTTGAAATAATGACAGGATGAATATTGTAGTGATTGATACGCTTATCCAGACCATCGATTTCAAAGAACCTGTCAGGAACGGCCTGGTAAGATCTGCCATGATGGACGTAGAAGCTTTGTGCCTGCGGCATGATGTTCATTTTCTTTATTATGGGAAGAAACCGGATTCGACTTGCAAATGGAAACCCCTTATCATCGGTGATCTCGGTGTAAAAGATTACTGTATTCTTGAGAATACCGACAGGAAGTACAGCTTTTTGAAAATAAGGAAAGATTTGCCGGTGATCCTTAACCTTTTAAAAAGCGTTAAACCCATTCACGGGTTTATAATCCATGTTTTCATGAATTCAAAATACCTGGAAAGGATTGCAAGGGAATTTCCGGGAGTTCCCAAATTATTTATTTTCCACGATAAGGTTTATAACAACAATATATTTTCCCTTGCCACCATGCTGAAGTTGATGACAGCATTAAAGAAATACCCGGGATCGAGGATATTGACCAATTCCGATTATACAAGGCAGGGTATAATTTCACTTTATAAAAGCCGTTACCGGGACATCATGGATATTTTCAGCGGAGCGCCGGTATCGGATCCTTTATCCTGTTTCGATCACGTGTTCCGGCATTTTGCATTCTATTCTTCACCTAAAAAGGCACAGGTGGTAGGGAATAAGGATTTTTCAGTAAACATTGGCCGTTACACCAGGAAAAAAGGGATCCCGTATCTTTTCGGCCTTCCGGCTTACGGTAATTTCAAAATCAAACTTTTTGGTCAGACGGATGAGATATTCGACAGGGAATTGAAGTTTTTTCATCGCCTGCAGAAATACATCCGGCGATATCCCGAACACTTCCAACTTTGCCGGAATTATTCGACAGGGGATTTGTTCACTGAAGCAAAATCCGGGAAGAACCTCATCATTACCTGCCCGGTAGAAGGTTTCGGTTTCACTGCCTTTGAGATGGGTAAATTCGGCCTGCCGGTCGTGATCCTTAAAAATGGAGAATTGCATGCTACGGAGGAATATTTAAACCGTATCGGTGCAAGCTATTTGTCAGTTAACCTGTCGGAGAAAACCGGGTATAAGAAGCAACTTTACGAGGCCATTACTTCCCTTGAATTGACGAAACAGGAAAAAGCCTTAAATGCAAAACGGTATCTGAACTATTTCACTTTGGCAAATTATGTGAAGGAAAGGGAAGACCTTCTTAATAATGTTTCTTAGGATTCATTAAATCTGATCTCTTTACCTTTTAAGGAATTCATGCCATCACGGAGCCCCTTTGTATTTAAAATCCCTTTTTAAAAAAAACATATATACATATTGAATAGCAGAGAAGAAATTGATTGGAAACCTGAAACCTGATGTGCCCTATGTGTCTATGTGTTAAAAACATTGAACCACATAGGCACATAGAAGCACATAGAAATATGTTGGAAATGTATACCTTTTTGAAGGTCCCTGAATTTAAAATACGATATTTAAAAGCGTATATACTTATTGAATAGCAGAGAAGAAATTGATTGGAAACCTGATGTGCCCTATGTGTCTATGTGTTAAAAACATTGAACCACATAGGCACATAAGGACATTTAGAAATAAATCGAACGATGTATCCTACTCGTCCCTCAATGCTTTTGCCGGATCGATGGAAGCTGCTTTAAATGACTGATAACTAACAGTAAACCAGGCAATTAGCAAGGCGGCAATTCCGGTGCTGATATACAGCCACAAGCCGGGAACCTGTTTAAAAACAAATCCCCGGAGCCAGAGATGGATCCCATACCATGCAACAGGAACCGAGATAAGGAAAGCCAGTGAAACGAGCAGGGTGAATTCTTTTGAAAGGAGCATCACTATGCTTGTAACGGAGGCTCCCATTACCTTCCGCACCCCGATCTCCTTGGTCCTTTGTTCAGCCATAAAGGAGGCCAGGGCGAATAATCCCAGGCAGGCTATCAGGATGGCCAGAGCGGCAAAAGTTGTAAAGACTCTGCCCGTCCTGGTTTCTGATTTGTACATATTGGAAAAATCATCATCCAGGAAGGAATAGCTGAACGGCTGGCCCGGATTCAGCTCGTTCCATTTTGTCTGAAGAGTCTGGATCACTTTCGATGTCTGTGTGCTCTTGTAACGGAAAGTTACCCTTCCTTTATCATTCCCCAGGAACATGCTAAGGGCCCCGATGTTCTCATGCAGGGATTCCCAGTTGAAATCCTTGACAATGCCTATGATGTGATAGGTAGCAACATATCTTTCGTCCAATGAACCTCCGTCAGGCGTTCCCTTGAAGACCTGTATTTCCTTTCCGATCGGGTCATTGAATCCGAATAATTTGGCGGCACGCTCGTTTAAAATGATCCCTGTTGAATCGCTGGGGAAATCCCTGGAGAAATCACGGCCTTCCACGATCTTCATCCCAAGGGTTTTAATATAATCATAATCGACACTCCACTCCTGCATGTTCACCGAGCTTTGTACCGAACGGTCGCCTTTCTTCCAGAAAGTGGTGTTACTCCGGTTGGAATTGGAAACCGGCAGATACCCGGAAACCGTCCCCGAAATAATATCGGGGTCTCTCAAGACTTCGTTTTTGTAAACGTCTATGCGATTACCAAGAGAATAGGTGTCCTCTATGGAAATTACCTGGTCCTTATTATATCCCAGCTTAAAATGCTGTATATAGTTAAGCTGATTGTATACGGCCAGTGTGCCGATAATAAGGATCAGCGAAATGGTAAACTGAAAAACAACCAGTGTGCTGCGTACCAGCGAGCTCCTGCTTCCCCGTGAAGCCTTTCCTGACAATACGGTTATAGGCTTGAATGAGGAAAGGAAAACTGAAGGATAAATCCCGGCGAGTATACCGATAAAAATGCCGCCGGCAAGTATAATGAGCCAGAAATAAATATTCTGGTTCGGAAAGACAATGGATTTTCCTGTAAGATTGTTGAAGTAGGGCATAGCCAGATTGGCAATCAATACGGCCAGGATCATGGCCATCAGGCTTATAATGATCGATTCTGTCAGGAATTGTTCCACCAGGTATTTCCGGTAGGAACCCATCACCTTTCTTACGCCCACTTCCCTGGCCCGGTCAGCCGACCGCGCAGTGGCAAGGTTCATGAAATTGATGATGGCCAGAACCAGGATAAATATCGCTACTGCCGAGAATATATATACATACCGGATGTCCCCGTTTGCTTCGAATTCCACAAGCACATTCGAATAGAGATGGATCTTGTATAATGGCTGAAGCATTTCTTCAAGCTGCGTTCCCTGTTTCAGTAATTCGTCGATGCTTTTGCCCAGATACTGCATAACCTGGGGGCCGGCATGCCGTACAGTAAGGTCCTGTATCTTTGTCTGCACTGTCTGGGGGTCTGAGCCTTTCCTTAAAAGAATATAGGTCTGGAAATTATTGCTTAGCCACATGTCGTTCTTGCTTTCATCCAGCCCGGCCATGGCAAGCATCATGCTGAAATGAAAATGGGAATTTTTCGGTATATCCTGGTAAACACCGGTCACTTTGTAATTCATGTCGTTGTTCAGGACCAGGGTCTGGCCGACGGGATCCTGGTTCCCAAAATATTTCTTCGCCATGGATTCGCTGATCACCATTGTATTCGGCTCCCGGAGAACCTTGTTTTTATCTCCCTCGAGCAAAGGGATCGTGAATATGTTGAAAACATCAGGATCGGCCCAGGTTACATGGTATTCTTTTATATTTTCCTTACCCTTCCTGACAAGGAAAGTACCCCATTCCCTGAATCGTGCAGCGTATTCAACTTCCGGGATCTCATCCTTCATGGCCCCGGCCATCGGGGCAGGTCCAACCGCAAGCCTGGAATCATTCCCGCCGAATTTAAGGTGGGTGATCACCCGGTATATCCGGTCTCCTTTCAGGTTGTAACGGTCATAACTCAACTCATTGAAAATATAAAACGAGATCAGCAGGGTACATGCTATCCCGATTGAAAGTCCTGTGATGTTGATCAGGGTGTAGAACTTCTGTTTTTTCAGATTCCTGAAGGCGATCTTGAAATAGTTTTTGAACATGGCTTTGGCTTTTGTAAAGTTGTTGTTTATGATCTGTTGTTGTATTGAATCAATTTCCT
>JBJKSY010000514.1:0-3111 GCA_046703645.1 Cyclobacteriaceae bacterium | reverse complement strand
CCGTATCGCCCGTCCAATCGAGGTAATCACGGAGCAGCATGATGAAATGGGGGGTCTCATTTATATTTCCGGGATTATAAACCACATTGTTGGTTGAAACTTCATGAGTAATCCTTCCGTTCCCGTTATGTTCTTCCGAAAGTTTATACAACAGTTGGATCGTCGATTTGACTGTTTTTACTTCGCCGGCACAAAGAACTCCCTGGAGGGCGTAAGTATTATCACACCCGAACCACCAGGGATAATCCGGTAAACCTGCCGACAATCCTCTCCCGATCCCCGGTACATCCCTGACCAGCCACCGGGTATCGAATTTCAGCCAGGTAAACATCCGCAGGATATCGGAATCCGGAAGATCAATGGCCGCCGTGTTCCTTATTTTATCAAATTTGATGATTTTCTCCGCCAGGGCTTCATGTACATTTTCCTTTATCAGCCTGAATTGTTCCAGCGCCGCTTGTTTGCCCCGGCTTGATCCTGCAATGAAAATATCAATACTTTTTCTATCCCCGGCCCGAACAGTTAACTTATAACTGAGGGAAGCATTAACGCCCTGCTTATTACTATTCAGATCATTTGAGCTGTTATCGTAACTATGTGAAACAGGTTTTATATCGGACCCGAATACAGTGTACCAATCGTTCAGGCTGTCTTTGGCAATAATGGCTCCCGGCGGATCGTTGAAAGACGCAACATCTTTACCATTCACGATGCGGAGACTGTCCGACAACCATACGGGAAGCAGATTGATCTTACCGGTAAACTTAAAATCAATATTCCTTTCCCTGGTACCGGGATTGCTTATATCAAATTCAATAACGACACCTTCCAGGCTGTCGGGGACATACTGGTAACGTTCTATGCTAAGGCTGTCCGTATTAAAATACAGGACATTGGCAACCGGGAAATTTACAAACCGGAAGGCAGAATCGATCCCGTATCCGTTCACAGAGGCAGTAAAGCCATCCATCAGTTTAATGGGATGGTCCCATATTCCGCCCATCTCACCTTTAATATGCCATCCAATGGCAGGGAAACTCCCATCCTGGTATCCGATCATATACACCCTGTCGCCGGCAGTGACATAGGGCGAAGAAAGATAATCTTTTTTTCCTGTGAGTTTCATTTCTTTCGAAAGCATCGATTGAAGGGTTTCCTGCCGGTGTTCATTTGAACTACAGGATATCAGGAGAGCAAAAAAAATGAAAACCGGAAGCGAAAAACCGGGTTGAAGTGTGCGAAGGTGTTTCTTCATTTCAGGATAACTGTTTTTTCACAGGCATTAAATTTCTAATTTAACCGTCAATTATCCAACCTGCAAATACAAGAATATGAAACCACGAGAATTCAAACCGGAAACCCTGATGATGTCGTACGGTTACAAACCGGAATTGTCGGAAGGCGCTATCAAATGCCCGATTTTTCAGACATCCACTTTTGTCTTCAGGACCGCCGAAGAAGGAAAAGCATTTTTCGAACTTGCCTACGGTCAAAGGGAAAAACGGCCCAGGGAGGAAATGGGATTGATCTACAGCCGGTTGAACAACCCTGACCTGGAAATCCTTGAAAACCGGTTAATGTTGTGGGACAAGGCTGAAGACTGCGCGGTATTTGAAAGCGGAATGTCTGCAATCTCCACCACTTTCCTGGAATTCCTGGAACCCGGCGACCTGCTTGTCTACGGTACGCCTGTTTACGGAGGCACGCATTACCTGATCAACCATGTGCTTCCTAAATTCGGCATTGATATCCTGGGTTTCAGGGCCGGAACATCTGCCGATTCCCTGATGGATATTATAAAACATTCCGGAAAAAGTAACCGGCTTAAAATGATATTCTTTGAAACTCCGGCGAATCCCACAAATGCATTGGTCGATATAGAAGCAGTAAGTGCATTAGCCGGACATTTTTCTTCTTCAAAGAAAAAAGTGATGGTTGCCGTAGATAATACCTATCTCGGCCCTTTATGGCAGCACCCCCTGAACCACGGGGCCGACCTGGTTCTGTATTCGGCGACAAAATTCATCGGGGGGCACAGCGATGTTATTGCCGGAGCCTGCCTGGGGTCCAGGGAATATATTTCCAGGATCAAGACGCTTCGCACTTTCTTTGGAAATATGGCCTGTCCCTGGACAGGCTGGCTTCTTATGCGGAGCCTTGAAACCCTGAAGCCCCGGATGGAAATTCAGGCCGGGAATGCAGAAAAGGTCGCTCAATTCCTCCTGACACATCCCGGGGTAAAGAAAGTCAATTACCTGGGATTCATCCCGGAAAACGATGAATTGAATTACCGGATCTTTAAAGATCAATGTCAGTCAGGAGGAGCAATGATCTCTTTTGAGATACGGGGAGGACGCAGTGAAGCCTTTAAATTCCTGAATAATCTGAAACTGATCCGTCTGGCGGTCAGCCTTGGCGGGACCGAAAGCCTGGCGGAACACCCCGCAACCATGACCCACTCCGATGTGGATCCGAAAGATAAGGAAGCCATGTCGATAACCGATAACCTGGTCAGGATTTCCGTGGGAATCGAAAATATCGAGGATCTCCTTTGGGACATAGGTCAGGCCCTCGAAATGATAAAACATCAGGTTTCATGAATAATCCGTAATACCAACATTTAAATCATACTACTATGAGCATTATTACTGAACTTAAACAATTTATCCGGCGTGGCAGCGTGGTCGACCTTGCAGTAGGCATTATCATTGGAAGCGCCTTCGAATGAAGAAAAATTATTGGCGAAGATCCGTGACCTGCTCAGAAAATAATTCTTCGTGAACTACGAACAGGGAACTGCATAAAAATCAATGGCGACTGAAAGAAGCAAAACAAGTTATTCTGCCGCCTGACTTCGTGCAAAATTGTTTTCCAAAGGAATGAAAATTAAGTAACTTGATCACTTAAATTCTTTTGAGATGGATACCAAACTCACATTGACACTTGACAGCGAAGTAATTGAGAATGCAAAGATCTATGCCAAATCCAGAAAGAGGAGTTTGTCTGACCTTGTGGAAAATTATTTCAAAGCCCTGATCCATGACCAGGAACCGAACGAATTTGAAGTGACCGAGACTGTCGAAAGTCTCCGCGGATCCTTACGGGCCAAAC
>JBJKSY010000513.1:0-10853 GCA_046703645.1 Cyclobacteriaceae bacterium | reverse complement strand
ACATAGAACAATTGTCTCGCATCCGGCAATTTTTGCGGGAATACCAAGCATAAGCACCGTGGAAAATAACGGGGCTGTACCTCCTGGAATATACAGGCCAACCTTTTCAATGGGAACCGCCTTCCTGGAACATGTCACCCCCGGTGAGGTAGTCACCTTGATCTCTTTTGTTTCCTGTGCACGGTGAAATTTTTCTATGTTCAGCTTCGCCTTATATATTGCATTCTTTAATTCGCGTGATATCTCTGATTTCGATTCCTCGATTTCCTCCCTGCTTACAAGAAGGCTGTCAAGTTTTACATGGTCATATTCCAGAACAAATTTCCGTAAGGCACGGTCACCTTTTTCCCTGACTTTGGAAATAATGGGCTCGACAATCTCACGGGTCTTGTCAAAATCATGCAAAGGACGCTGAATAAGGGATGACCATTCTTCCCGTTCAGGATAGTGAATTGTTTTAATCATCAGATCTATAAAATCATTTTTTCAATGGGTACTACAAGAATTCCCTCGGCACCCGCCTTTTTCAACTGGCCGATTATCTCCCAGAATTTATCCTCGTTGATCACTGAATGCAGTGAACTCCATCCTTCCATCGCCAGCGGCACAATCGTAGGACTTTTCATGCCCGGTAAGACCTTTATGATCTCCGGAAGCTTTTCATTGGGTGCATTCAGAAGAATGTATTTGTTGCTTTTGGCGTTCTGAACTGACCTGATCCGGAATATAAGATCATTCAGTATCGTATGCTTCTCATGGTTGAGATTTTTATTTCCTACCAGGACAGCTTCTGAATGCATCAATACTTCTACTTCTTTCAGGCCGTTGGTCAGCAGGGTACTTCCTGAACTTACAAGGTCACATATGGCATCAGCCAGCCCGATACCAGGGGCTATTTCAACCGATCCGCTGATCTCATGGATATTGGCTTTTATCTTATTCCCCGAAAGGAAGCTTTTCAATAGATTCGGGTACGAAGTTGCGATATTCAGGTTATTGAAATCCTGCACTCCTTGATAATCACGGGACCTGGGAATAGCCAACGACAGGCGGCACTTCGAAAATCCGAGCTTAAGCAATACCTCAATGTCCTTCGCTTCCTCATAAAAAATGTTTTCACCGATGATCCCCGCATCCGCGACAGCATCTTCCACATAGCCCGGAATATCATCATCCCTGAGAAAAAGAAACTCGGCATTGAAATTATCGGATCGGGTCACTAATAAACCTTTGCCGGTACTGATCTTAATTCCGCATTCCGATACCAGTTTAAGGGAGTCCTCGCTTAATCTGCCGGATTTTTGCAAAGCAATTCTCAACATATGGGATTTTTTGCCATTTTAAGGGTCAAAATTAACCAAGAATGTTTAATTAATGAATTATAATTTTACTCAGCTATCCCGGAATATGCATATGAAAATGTGTTAAAAGCAACAGAATATAATGGTGATTTCATATTTTTGTTGCCTCATTTTGTCCTGTGAATAAGGGATTAATTATCATACCGACCTACAACGAAGCGGAAAATATTATCCCGCTGCTCGATAATATTATCCGCCAGAAAGAACCATTTGATGTTCTGATTATCGACGATAATTCACCGGATAATACTCCGGCGCTGGTCAGGGATTATGCTGAAAAAAATGGATTTGCCGGCGAAGGTTCGGAAAAGAGAGTCTACCTTGAGATCCGGGAGGGCAAACAGGGTCTTGGAACCGCTTATATTCACGGATTTCGATTTGCCCTGTCTCATGGTTATGAATATATCTTTGAAATGGATGCCGATTTTTCACACAACCCTGACGACCTGGTTAATCTGTATAATGCATGTGCAGTTGAGAATTATGATATTGCCATAGGTTCCAGGTACATTTCCGGTGTTAATGTGGTTAACTGGCCCATGGGCCGAGTTCTTCTATCCTATACGGCGAGCGCCTATGTGAAATTCATTACGGGAATGCCGATCAGTGATGCAACCGCCGGATTCAAATGTTATAAAAGAAGGGTGCTTGAAACCATTAACCTTGACCATATAAAATTTGTCGGGTATGCTTTCCAGATTGAAATGAAGTTCACTGCCTGGAAACACGGTTTCAGGATCAAGGAAGTTCCTATCATCTTTACTGAACGGAAAAGAGGGGAGTCCAAGATGTCTGCAAAAATCATTAAGGAGGCTGTCTGGGGAGTAATCTCCATGAAAATAGGAAGTTTCTTCAAGCGTTACCAGACTTTCAGTCAAACCTGATTGCACGGATTGGCTCGATCCTGCCGATAATTACTGTCGGAATATAAATTGTCATTGAAACGACCAGCAATATCAGTAAATTAAGCCCGCAGATGGATATCCAGTCCCATTGTATTGGAACATAACGCATATAATAATTATCCGGGTCCAGGGGAATAAGCCGGAATTTTGATTGTATATAACCGAACCCAAGGCCGAGAATATTTCCCCATAACAATCCGTAATATATCAGCCTGGTGCCGTTGTACCAGAAAATCCGACGTATCTGTCTTGAGGAGGCCCCGATGGCTTTAAGGATTCCAATCATCTGTGTCCGTTCCATGATGAGTATCAATATAGCTGATGACATGTTGAAGGTTGATACAAACAGGATCAGGACCAGGAGTATTGTAACATTCCTGTTTATAAGGCTCAGCCAATCAAAAATTTCGGCATATTTATCATGAATATTGTCCACGTAAAGGTCATAATCTGCCATATCGAACAGATTCTTCTCAATTTCGTCAAGCCGGGCTGCATTTTTAACAAAAATTTCAACGGTCCCAACCTGTGTTGAATCCCATTGATTCAATTGCCGGATAAGACGGATATCGCCGAACACATATTTTTCATCGAATTCTTCCATCCCGGAATCATAAATTCCTGTTACGGTTAATCTACGGATCCTGACCGGGTTCTGGAAAAAGTAAATAAGGATCTTGTCGCCGGTCTTAATATTAAGAAGATCTGCTATTTTCTGACTGATCACGATTCCATCAGAAACTGTAGAATCTGTCAGGTTTGGAAAACTGCCGCGAAGCATATTGCTTTTGAAGCGGTCGAAATCGAAATCCGGACCGATTCCTTTGAATATCACCCCTTGTATCTCGTTATGGGTCTTTAGCAGTGCCACCTTGTGTGCTACACCCTGTATATGGTCAATGTATGGAAGTTGTTTGATTTTACTGAAGAATGGCTTTTTCATTGATACAGGCATGGATTCGTAAGTTGAGCCCATGGTATAGCTTGAAACCTGAATATCTCCGTTAAATGCGGCAACCTTATCACGTATGGTTCTTTTAAAGCCGACCAGTATCAGCACAGAAAGTATCATTATAAATAAACCTGCAGCTACACTTATTATGGCATAATTATGGATTGTTGAAGAAAATGTACCAGTTCCTGGTTTTTTGATTCTGCGGGCTATAAATACAGGCAGGTTCAAGTCTATTTATAAAATTTGTTGCAAATTTAGACAATTATGGTAAACAGCCGGGACAAATGATAAAATACAATCTTCTTTTAGTATGTCTGATCGTTATTCACCTGGTGCATGCACAGGATATAAAACCAGTTCCTGGCGCCGACAGGCCTGAATTGTACCTGCCTTTGATGGAAGGGAAAAATGTTGCGCTGGTTGTCAACCAGACTTCCATGGTAGGTAACCAGCACCTGGTGGATTTCCTGGTTTCAAAGAAAATCCATGTCGTTAAAATCTTTGCACCGGAACACGGTTTCAGGGGACAGGCTGATGCAGGAGGACAGGTGTCGGACCAGGTAGATTCATCAACCGGTATTCCTGTAATTTCACTTTATGGAAAGAAAACAAAACCCACACCTGAAGATCTCAGAGATGTGGATTTAGTGGTGTATGATATACAGGATGTAGGGGTTCGCTTTTATACTTATATAAGCACCCTGCACCTGGTAATGGAAGCCTGTGCGGAAAATCAGGTTAAGCTTCTCATCCTCGACAGACCGGATCCAAACGGCGATTATGTCGACGGGCCTGTGCTGGATGATTCCCTGAGATCCTTTGTGGGAATGGACCCGATTCCTGTTGTATATGGAATGACCCCCGGGGAACTGGCAGAGATGATTGATGGTCAATATTGGTTGAAAGACAGTGCAGTATGCAGTCTTCAGGTAATCCCGGTAGATCACTATGATCATAATACTCCTTATTCCCTGCCTGTCAAGCCTTCGCCAAACCTGCCCAATGATGTGTCTGTCAGGCTGTACCCGTCATTATGCCTTTTCGAAGGAACAATAATGAGTGTCGGAAGGGGAACTGATTTTCCATTCCAGGTGGCAGGATATCCTGATTCTCTTGCTGGTTCCTTTGCATTTACACCGCACGACGTGCCAGGGGCAAGTAATCCTAAGTTCGCAAATAAAGTTTGTTTCGGAAGGGACTACAGGAACCTGGACCCTCCACCGCATTTTACTCTTTCCTTTTTGCTGGACTTTTATAACAGGTTAGGTAAAAAATACAAATTTTTTAATAATTACTTCGACGATCTTGCCGGAACCGGCGAATTAAAAAACCAGATCAAGGCAGGATTTAATGAAGATGAGATAAGAGTTACCTGGTATGAAGGACTCCGGAAATTCAAGGAGATCCGGAAAAAATATCTTTTATATCCGGACTTCAACTAGAATATGAATGATTTTAAAATTGTCTTTATGGGGACCCCGGAATTTGCAATTCCGCCTCTCGATATCCTGCTGAAAAATGATTATCCGGTGGCGGGTGTTATAACGGCCCCCGATAAACCCCGTGGCAGGGGAAGGCAGCTTGCCTGGTCGCCAGTAAAAACATATGCTCTGGAAAGGAATCTTTTGGTTTTACAGCCTGCTAATCTTCGTGATAAGGATTTCCAGGAACAATTATCTCTTTTGAGACCGGACCTCCAGGTTGTGGTGGCTTTCAGAATGCTGCCTGAAGCAGTCTGGAGCCTGCCTGTTTCAGGGACGATTAACCTGCACGCTTCGCTATTGCCGGAATACAGGGGAGCAGCGCCTGTCAACTGGGCACTGATAAATGGTGAATCACGTACTGGTTTAACAACATTCTTTATCGATAAGGATATTGATACGGGGAATATCATTCTCCAGGAAGAGCAACCCATCTACCCTGATGATGATGCAGGAAGTCTTCATGACAGGATGATGATCCATGGTGCTGAACTGGTTCTTAAAACCGTAAATCTTATCCGGGAAGGCAAAGCCGTATCGAAAAAACAATCCTTCAGTGAAAACCTGAAACCGGCACCCAAAATTACCCGTGAAATGTGCAGGATAGATTTTTCAAAACCTGCGGACCAGGTAAGGAATTTCATTCGGGGATTATCTCCTTTTCCCGGAGCATGGACCCTCGTGGGGCCAACGCAGATAAAAATATACAGGGTTAGCTGTGAAGAAGGAAATCTGCCCGTTCCCCCGGGACAATTTGTGACAGATCAGAAATCATTTTTGAAATTCATGACCGGATCAGGTATTATTAATGTACTGGAATTTCAGGTTGAAGGAAAAAAACGAATGTCCGCCGTACAATATTTTATGGGAAATAAATTATGATCATTTCCATTGTCGCTGCAGTATCAGAAAACGGCGTGATCGGGATAAATAACCGGTTACCCTGGAGGCTCCATGATGATATGGTACATTTCAGGAAACTCACAATGGGACATTATATTCTCATGGGACGAAATACCTATGAATCAATAGGCAGGCCATTGCCGGGCAGGGTTAATATTGTGTTGACCTCCCGCAAAACATTTCATCCTGAAGGTGTGCTGGTAAAAAATTCACTGGAAGACGCATTTCATTATGCAGAAACCAATGATCAAAATGAAATATTCATTATCGGAGGCAATTATTTATACCGCGAATCATTGCCTTATGCCGGGAAGTTGTATTACACAAAGGTCCTTGATAATATTGAAGGGGATACCTATTTTCCGGCATTGAACTGGGAAGAATGGAAGACTTTATCAGTTATTGAATATTCCGGCGGTGAAAAAAATGATCATTCCTTTCGGATTATCGAAATGCTGAGATTATCGGGAGGCCGGAAATATTGACCTGACGGACATCGGTAAAATTCGAGATTAGAAATTATTAATAATGAAGCTTTTATAGTATGTTTGGATTCACCTATTTGCCTTAAAAAGCAATAAAAATTCAGGAATGAATCAGGCTGTAACCCCATTTTTTCATATATTCTATTTGGTTTTACCCTATATCGCCGGTCTAATATTTATTGTAGGGCTGGGAATTTTTCTGGGTTACCTGATACGTTTATGGTCTATCGACAGCCTAAAAGGTAAATACGATTTTATAAGCCTTTATGAAACCCGCATTATATGGAATTCTTCGATTTTGCTTTTAATTTCTCTAGTGCTGTATCCTAAAAATCTGATATCCTCAAATATTTATCTTCACCAGCTTTATGATTTTATCATTGAACTTATACTGGCAGTGATCCTGGGAATTATCATCCGGTATTCCCTTAAATATTATTACCCTACTTTTCTGAACAGAAGGCTTAAAAGACTGCGGTATAAGACCAGAATATCACCTAAAACGGGTAAGCCTATGAAGCTGCTTACCGAGGAGGAAGAGGATGTATATCTCGATGAAGGCATGCAGGCTGAAGAGGATGTTTTCTCCGTGGAATATGATGTCTGGATTGATGAAGAATCAGGGTATACCCAGATTGAAAAGTATTCGGGCAAACTTACAGCAAGGAAATGCCCGAGGTGCGGGTACCAGACATTAAAGGTGGAGAAGGAAGAATTGATCATTGCCCCGACTCCATATTCATCCGGTGAATTGATGAAACGATATAAATGCACTTACTGTGGCCACAAGGAAAAAGAGATCTTTACTGTGGCTAAATTGAAAGAAGAAAGATAACAACCCCTATGCTATAAAATTGTCGTAATTGTTATTTCTCATAATTGCACGGGGGATGAAAATGGATCAACAGGTCGTCGTTGATGGTTGCCCGTGTAGCAGGATTGTCCTCCCAGTATGTGCAGACGCAATTTGCGCCCTCCCTCACAAAGCATTCCGAATTCTTATGTATTTCCGAAAGAGTGGTAATATTATCTGTAGTGCCGATAAATAATAGATTGTGATCAACGGAACTGTCATGCTTTACCACCCGTTTTGTAATAACATAAACGGCGCCTTTTTCCTTGCCGAAATCATGTTTTAATGGATAAACATTAAAGGTATAAACGTGGCCCGAATGGCCGGCAAAATCAATAGTCCCGATTCTAGACATGTTCATAGTTTCAAAAATTTACGATTCTCATTACGTAACCTAAAGATAATAGCAAAATAGTAAAATCATAATGATTAAAGGTTATTTTCAATGACATGCAACCGGCATAGATCCTTTATGCTTAAAATTTACCGGTTCTTAAAAGTCGTTCGAGTGACAGGTACCAAATGATCCATATTTGAAGCAAAAATTATAAATATGGAAGGTCAAATCATTTCAAAAACTTCTGAATTAAAAATATTGTGGAAATTTGTTGTGATACAGATTGAACCGTGTTTGTGTAACGGATTGGCATTATTACTTATATTTGCCCGGAAAACGGATTAAAAAGTGGAATTCAGCGAAATAAAGAAGAAAATTGAAAAATACAGGGAGGAAAACAGGAAATTATTCACCACTTCCTCCTTTCAGACACATAGCATCATACTTCTTCATATACTCAGCCGGATCGATAATTCAATACCGGTGTATTTTATCGATACAGGGTATCATTTCCCGGAAACTATTGAATATAAGGACAGGATAACAAGCCTTTTAAATCTCAATACAATCAGTTTGAAGTCTTCCACCCCTAAAAATATGCAAAAAGATGCCCATGGAAGATTGTTGTTCACCTCCGACCCCGATCATTGCTGTTACCTTAATAAGGTGCAGCCGATGGAAAGTATTCTAATGAGCTTTGACATATGGATTAACGGTGTAAGAGCCGACCAAAGTAAGATCAGGAAGAACTTTAAGGTTGAAGAAAGTGCCCCGCATCAGGTGATCAGGTTTCATCCCATGCTGGACTGGACTTCACAAATGATTTCCGAATACAGGAAAAAGCATGATCTGCCGATCCATCCGCTTGAGGCCAAAGGTTACCTTAGTATCGGTTGTGAACCCTGCACCCGTAAATATGATCCGGATATCAGCGAGCGTGAAGCAAGGTGGTTTGGACTGAATAAAACGGAATGCGGATTGCATACAGATCTGGTAATAAAATAATCTTAGCGTATATATGAAAATTTTGATTACGGGTGGGGCCGGTTATGTTGGAACCGAGTTGGTTAAAGCTCTTGTTACGGAACACTCTGTAGAAGAAATTATTATTTATGATAATTTGAGCAAGGCAAATTATAACCTCTTCCTGGGCAAGAAATTTGAGAACATAGAAAAGATTAAATTCATTGAAGGAGATATTCTCGATTCATGGAAATTTAAAAAGATTTTGAAGGGTATGGATGTGGTTTATCACCTGGCAGCCAGGGTAACCACGCCTTTTGCCAATTCCGATTCCCATTTTCACGAACAGGTCAATCACTGGGGAACTGCTGAAGTGGTTTCAGCCGTGCAGGAAAGTAATGTCTGTAAGTTCATTTATACAAGCAGTTCTTCTGTATATGGTTCCTCTACGGATTTCGTTGATGAAAAAACTGAACCCAATGCCAAAACTTTTTACGGAATATCAAAATTAAGAGGCGAAGAACATGTTCACCGGTTATTTGAAAAAATCGACAGTTATATCCTTCGCTGCGGCAATGTATACGGGTACAGTAAAAGTATGCGTTTTGACGCCGTAATAAATAAATTCATGTTTGAAGCCAACTTTAACGGGAAAATTTCCATTCATGGTAACGGAAGACAATCACGGTCCTTTATTCATGTGGATTTATTGGCGGATGTATTGAAAAGGATCATCATGAATCCTGTGCCCAGTGGAGTTTATAATCTTGCAGATAAAAACCTTTCGGTGCTGGATATCGTGGAAGTGCTTAAGGAAATTTATCCCGATCTTGAATTCATATTTGTAAACCAGCATCTTTCGCTGCGTGATCTTAAGGTTTCTTCGGATACTGAACTTAAAAAATTCATCTCCATAAATAACCCCATAGATTTTAAAACCGAAATGATCAATTTTAAGGAGCGATTCGCTTTTTAGAAATTCTCTAATATTCTGATCCTGTTTTCCTTAAATTTCTTAGAAAATTTATATTTTTTTTAAGAAATTTAAAATTTACTTTTAAATTAGCGTGTGTTTTGCAAATCTTTTTAGTAATTACATTTTTTCACTTAATTGTATTAATAAAAAGTAACTGAATGAATTGTGTCAACTTTTAAAAACGGCATTGTAAGTAAAGAATTTGTGCTTTTAAATAGGGTACCGGCTATAGGGAAAATCCTTATATTTTTTTCTATCCTGTCATTATTTTTATATATCCCGGCTTTTAGTCAATGTCCGGCAATAACTAAAAATAATACAAATATTTCTGTTGAACAGGGGAAAAATGAGATCACACTGACAACCGGCCTGCAAATAAACTTTTCCACAGCGAGGATATTATTATATGATTTTGATAAAAATGCCTATTGTTTTGATTCAAGAAGAATGGAAAAAGTCAGCCCTGACTTGAATATCAAGGTAAGAACCAATACTAATGAAATTAATGTCCGTGACCTGCCCTCTGGTGATTTTGCCATTGTTGTCGAATTTCCGGGGTGCAAACGACAGGCTTTGGGGCTGGATTATTCAGGATTTCCATATTCGGCAATTAAAGTGCAGTAATAAGTGAAAGCAGGGTTCAAGTTATTCGTTTATTCTTTTTTAATCTTTGCCATCAGCCGGAAAGCAGCGGCTCAATGCCCCACGCCTGCCGCCACTTTAATAACTCCCCAGGATGAACAATGCTATCAGCAGAATGACGGTTCCATTGAATGGACTTTTACGGATGGTGTGGCACCGGATGGCACCAATTACAGCATCAAACTTTATGATTTCAATAAACCAGGGTATGTATATAATCTTCCATTTACCAAATTAGTCCCTGACCCTGTTATTTCGGGGAATACGGTTACTTTTTCTGGCCTTCCACCCGGTGATTATGTTCTGGTCCTGTCAGGAGGAGCCTGTGGCTCGTATACTATTTTTACATTGGATTATTCGGGTTTTCCGTATAGTGGTATTTATATCAAGGCAGCTCCATTTCTGGGAGGAACAATTACTCCGGCATCTGCAACCATTTGTGAAAACACCAGTACCCTGCTGAGTCTTTCAGGTAACGGGGGACCGGTATCTAAATGGGAGTCCTCGACAGATAATTTTGCAACTGTAATAAACGATGAGGGGAACGGAGGCAGCACCTCTTTTAATGTAGCAGGTTATGCTGCCGGATCATGGCAGTTCAGGGCCGTGGTAAATATTGCGGGATGCCCTGACCAGAATTCAGTTATAAGTTCTGTTACTGTTAACCCTGTTCCTGATGCTGCTGCCAGCGATCAGACGATCTGCAGCGGTGCAACCACCAATATAGCGATTTCCAACCCGAACGGAGTGGGAGCAACCTATACATGGACAGTTCTGAGTAATCCGGGAGGCGTTACGGGAGCTTCGGCAGGCAGTGGTACACCCATAGCGCAAACGCTGACTAATCCGGCAAATACCCAGCAGACTGTTACCTATCAGATTACGCCCCAAAGCACAAGCTGTACTGGTACACCCATCTCTGTAAAAGCCAATGTTGATCCTGTTCCTGACGTACAGGTTACACCGGCAGCAGGCGAAACTTTCTGCAGCGG
>JBJKSY010000512.1:0-3829 GCA_046703645.1 Cyclobacteriaceae bacterium | reverse complement strand
ATTGCGGAGAGTATTAGAAGTCGGGCCGGTATTTATCTTTGGATTAATCATCTCTGCTTTTCTTTTTGGAAAGTATATCGGAATAGCTTCCCCCGATGAAAATGCCGAAGACACTGTTGAGGACACCGTGATGATCAAACCGGTGGAGATGTATGGTCTGCCGGTTGATTCTTTCAGGGTGGAACATCGTCATATCCGGAGAAACCAGTTCCTGGCGAACATTCTTCAGGACTTAAAGCTGCCGGATACAACAATACAGTCAGTGATCGATAAATCGAAAAAAGTATTCAACCTCCGCGATATTAAGAGTGGCGATCCCTATACTCTTTTTTACCGACATGATTCTGTCGGGTATCCTTCATATCTTGTTTATGAACCTAATTCACTGGATTATATTGTATTCAGTTTCCTGGATTCCATACAGGTAAGTAAAAGGAAGAAAATGACCGATACGCTGAAGCTCACTGCCACGGGTGATATTGAGAATTCCTTGTGGGAGACCCTGGAAAACCAGGGAACAGATCCAGAGCTGGCCTTTATGATGTCGGATGTTTTCGCATGGCAGGTTGATTTTTACCGCTTACAGAAAGGGGATCAATACAAAGTTATTTACAGGCAGGTGGATGTGGACAAGCAGCCCTACCAGATTGTCGGGATCGATGCTGCCTGGTTCAAACATTCCGGGGAAGAATTTTATGCTTTCCATTTTTCCGGAGACTCGGTATCCGGGTATTTTGATGAAAACGGGAACAGCCTCCGAAAGGAGCTTCTGAAAACACCGTTAAAATTTTATCGTATCACATCCCGGTTTAACCGGCACAGGTTCCATCCGATTAACCATCGGTATGAACCGCATTTGGGCACGGATTATGCCGCTCCTGAGGGAACTCCTATACGTTCAGTCGGCGATGGAGTTGTTATAGCAGCGCGTTATAACCGGTTCAACGGAAATTATGTCAAGATCCGTCATAATAGTATATATACTACCCAATATCTTCATATGTCGAGGTTTGCAAGAGGAATTCATGAAGGAGTAAAGGTAAAACAGGGACAGACGATCGGATATGTAGGCAGCACGGGACTTGCCACAGGTCCCCATGTTTGTTTCCGGTTCTGGCTGAATGGCAAACAGGTTGATTCGCAGAAAGTAAAACTTCCTCCTTCAGAATCGGTCCCGGCCTCCGGGATGATGGCCTATAAGACCCTTTGCGATTCTCTTAAAACCCGCCTTGATTCCCTGAAAATTGCCCTTCCCGAAATGATAACCGAGGCAGCCAATCCTTGATTTAATTGAGTAGATTTATCCCGTAATTTTTATTACGGATTCATGTGAAAAGGGCTGCTTTATTTTTTTTAGTTCTCCTTGTTTTTGCACAGGTCAGGGCACAGAAGGTAGCCGTGGTACTGAGCGGTGGCGGGGCCAAAGGGCTGGCGCATATAGGTGTGCTAAAATATCTTGAAGAGCATAACATTCCTATCGACTATATTGTAGGAACCTCCATGGGCGCCATCGTCGGCGGTTTTTATGCAGCAGGATATTCACCGGATGAAATTGAAAAATTAGTTCTTTCACGCGATTTTCAGAACTGGGTGAAAGGAATTACGGGAGAGAAATATAATACCCATTATTTCAGCCGGCTGCCCGATGCTTCCATGTTCAGTCTTACCCTGGGTGTGAATAAAACATTGAACCCCAGGTTTAACGCAAATTTCGCCGATGATGCCGTCATAAATTTTGTTTTAGCAAAATACCTGTCGGGGGCTTCTGCTGAAGCTAACAGTGATTTCAATGATTTATTTGTTCCCTACAGGGCCATGGCATCCGAAATATTTACACAAAGCCAGGTGATCCTTGATTCAGGAAATCTCCAGGAAGCGGTACGGGCTTCGATGGCAATCCCGTTTATCTACAGACCGGTAAGGTTGAATGACAATCAGTTGCTTTTTGACGGAGGGATCTATAATAATTTTCCGGTGGATGTGGCTTTGAAAACATTTCACCCGGATGTTATTATCGGGGTAAATGTGGCAAATGCGATTTATGAAGAATATCCGTATAAGAAAGATGAAGACCTTATTTCTTCCAGCCTTTTTGTTAACCTGCTGAACAAGGCCGATCCGTCGAAATTGAGGAAACAGGATATATACATTGCTCCCGATCTCAAAGGTCTTTCGTCGGCAGATTTTTCAAAGGTGCGCCAGTATATTGACAGCGGATACATGGCGGCAGAAAATGCCGGCAAGGAAATAGCCGAAAAAATACATACCCGGGTTTCAGGGGAGGAATTAAATGAAAGGAGAAAAGAATTTCTTGCAAAGGAACAGCCTCAGATTTTCAGATCAATCCAGTTCAGGGGATTCAATACCGACCAGATGGCATTTATGAAGAATGTTTTCCAGGTCCATAAAAAGTCTTATCATACGATCAGTGAAATCCAGAAAAACTATTATCAATTGATTTCCAGCGATTTTTTTAAGGAATTGTATCCCCGTATTCTCTATAACCATGATGATTCCTCTTATACATTTGAGCTGGAAAATAAGTATGACAAGGGACTTAAGTTTGACCTCGGGGGATTTATTACCTCAAGGAATATTGCAGAATTATATCTCGGAGCCCGTTTTAATACATTCAACAGGACATTGACAGAACACAGGCTTCAGCTTTATACCGGCAGATTTTATCAATCGGTCAGGTACACGGCAAGGATCAATGAAGCGGCTGATAATTTTTATTTTCTTGAACCGGAATTCGTTTATAATAACTGGGACTTTATTCAGATTTCCGACTTGTTTAATTTCCATGAGCCGCAGAATAAATTTGCCACTCTTAATGATCTGAAAGCTGGAATTAAATTCGGATGGCCGGTTGGGACCAAGTACCGCATGATGGTCCATGGCTATTATATAAATAATACCGACCGTTACAGCAATGGCAATTACATAAGCTCGAAAGACACATTGGATAAAACCCTTTTTGAAGGCTTGAAAGCCGGAATTGATTTTTCAAGAAATTCGCTTAATCGTAAGGAATATCCAACCCGGGGATCAAAACTGGAATTGGATTTCAATTATTTTTCCGGGGCACAGATACACCTGCCGGGAACCACTTCATTGGAGCAGCAAAGGTTTTCCAACCATCTTGACTGGTACCGTTTGAACATGAATATTGAACATTATTTCAATATTTCACCCAGGATTACAATGGGATGGGAATTGAATGGTGTTTATTCCAACCAGCCTTTCTTCGACAATTATGCCAGTACCATTCTTAATTCACCGGCCTTTTATCCGTTAAATGACAGCCGAATGCTTATCATTGACCAATTCCATGCTTTTAACTTCGGTGCGGGGGGAATGAAGGCGATTTATAAAATATCCGATCGCCTGGACCTGAGGGCAGAGGGATATTTATTCAAGCAAGTCAGGGAGATCGGACAAAACGACCAGCAAAAAGCTTACCTGATGGATTTCAATAATAAGGTTAATACGGCTGCAACACTTCAG
Source organism: Cyclobacteriaceae bacterium (assembly GCA_046703645.1). Lineage (GTDB taxonomy): Bacteria > Bacteroidota > Bacteroidia > Cytophagales > Cyclobacteriaceae > DATDPY01. Next base: position 322 of record JBJKSY010000512.1, on the reverse strand, counting down.
GGAATATATTACAGTCCGCTCGGGCCTATCAGCCTGGGAGTAAACTATTATTCAATACCTGATCTGGATTTCGGAGTATTTTTTCACCTGGGTTACCTTATCTTCAATAAACGGGCGATGGATTAAACCCGGAGCCGTTGTTTAATTATTAATTGTTTTTATATTTTTATTATTTAAAATACTACTCCTGATGGATCTGAAAAATATTTTGGTAATCGATATTGAAACGGCAGTGATCGAGCCTGAATACAAATTGCTCAGCCCCCGGATACAAGCCGAATGGGACCGTAAATCTCTTTTTCTGAAAAATGATGAAAACCTC
>JBJKSY010000511.1:0-6959 GCA_046703645.1 Cyclobacteriaceae bacterium | reverse complement strand
TGATCGTAAAATTAGGCAGTATTTTTATAAAAGGGGCATTAAGCCTTAAATTACCCGTTAAAGGCCTGATAAGGAACAACCTTTTCAATCATTTCTGTGGCGGCGAATCCATTGAAGATTGCGAGAAAACGATCCGGATGCTGGGTGAAAACCATATCGGGACTATCCTGGATTATGCTGTGGAAGGTGAAAAGACCGAAACAGGCTTTGACCATACCGCCGAGGAGATCATCAGGACCATTCACAGGGCAAAGGACGACATGAATATTCCTTTCTGCGTTTTCAAGCCCACAGGTCTGGCTTCCATTGACCTGCTGGAGAAAGTTCAGGCTGGAGATGCGCTTACGGATGATGAGAAGGATAAATTCAATAGAACGGTTGAAAGGTGGGACAGGGTTTGCCGTACAGCCTGGGAAAACAATGTAAAAATTTTCATCGACAGTGAGGACAGTTTTATCCAGGACCCTGTCGATGAAATGGTGAATAATCTGATGAAGAAATACAACCGCGACAAAGCGGTGGTTTTTAATACTTACCAGATGTACCGTGTGGGAATGTTGAAAAATCTTGAGAATCACATTCACATGGCCTCCAGCGAGGGGTATTATTTCGGCGCCAAACTCGTAAGGGGAGCCTATATGGAAAAGGAAAGGGAAAGGGCCGTCGAAAAAGGATATAGTGATCCCATCCTTCCTGATAAAAAATCAACCGATCAATCCTATGACGGGGCTTTACGGTTATGTATTGAAAATATTGAGAGGGTTTCCGTATGTTCAGGCTCCCATAATGAAGACAGTAACTATTTGCTGGTTGATTTGATGAACCATCAACATATTCCGGAAAATGATGAAAGGGTTTATTTTGCACAGCTATTCGGAATGAGCGATCATATTTCATTTAACCTGGCCAAAGCCGGGTATAACGTGATCAAGTATGTCCCTTACGGACCGGTCGAGGCAGTGGTTCCTTACCTGATCAGAAGGGCAGAGGAAAATACTTCTATTGCCGGTCAAAGCAGCCGTGAATATCTTCTTATAAGAAAAGAAAAGCTCCGGAGAAAATCGGGTGGCTCCTGAAAAAGCGATTCTCATTCGGGTATTTGAAAAGATATATGCCGGATATTCATGAATTTCCTGGTAAAGAATTTTCACAATAATCCGGTAATCCCGGGTATTTCGTAGTCGACTAAATTCCGGCTTCTGTAGTTTGGAATACTTATTAACCGGTATTGTAATTATCAGCCGTGTTCCTATAAATAAAACATTTGGCTACTTTTGCCTTTTAAATTTTATTTATCATGCATCTTAGCGAACAAGAGTTACAACGCCGGTCCGATCTTGAAGAACTGATCAAACTGGGGATCAATCCATATCCGTCAGAACCCTACCCCGTGAATGTTTCCATCCGGGATATTCATGCCAATTATGAAAAAGACAAGCTGGACTATAAAAATATCACGCTGGCAGGAAGGCTCATGAACCGGAGGATCATGGGATCAGCCTCATTCGGTGAAATTCAGGATGCAACGGGTAAAATTCAGATTTATCTGAAACGTGATGACCTGTGTGCCGGGGAGGATAAAACCCTGTATAATTCGGTCTTTAAGAAGTTGATGGGAATTGGGGATATTATCGGTGTTAAAGGATTTGTATTCACCACCCAGACCGGTGAGCTCACCGTTCACGTGACGGAACTTAAACTGCTGGCTAAATCCCTTCGCCCGCTTCCGGTAGTAAAAGAAAAGGAAGACGAGTCGGGGAACGTTAAAGTTTTTGATGCTTTCACGGATCCCGAACAACGTTACAGGCAACGTTACATGGACCTTGTTGTCAATCCCAAAGTAAAAGAAGTTTTCATCAAGCGTTCCCGGCTTATAAATTCAATGAGAAATTTCCTTTCCGGGAAAGGATATCTCGAAGTTGAAACTCCCATACTGCAACCTATTTACGGAGGGGCTGCTGCAAGGCCTTTCACTACTCATCACAATACGCTGGATACCACTCTTTATCTCAGGATTGCCGATGAATTATACTTGAAACGATTGATCGTCGGCGGGTATGACGGGGTATTTGAATTTTCCAAAGATTTCCGGAATGAAGGAATGTCGAGGTTCCACAACCCGGAATTTACCATGATGGAGCTTTATGTTGCCTACAGGGACTATTACTGGATGATGGACCTGGTGGAGGAAATGGTAGAAAAGATTGCCCTTGACCTTCATGATACGACAAAAATCACAGTTGGCGATAAAGAAATTGATTTTGCCAGGCCATGGAAAAGATATACCATGTTCGAAGCCATACAGCATTTCACCGGTATCGATATATCAACGATGGATGAGAAGGAGCTCCGTAAAACAGCCAGAGAAATCGGGGTTCCCCTTGACAATACCATGGGCAAGGGAAAAATCATCGATGAAATCTTCGGTGTAAAATGTGAACCGCACCTGGTACAGCCTACATTCATAACGGATTATCCGCTCGAAATGTCGCCACTGGCTAAAAAGCATCGAAGCAAGGAAGGTCTTGTTGAAAGGTTTGAGGCCATCTGTAACAGCAAGGAGATCTGTAATGCCTTTTCGGAGCTGAATGATCCCATTGACCAGCGCCAGCGTTTTGAGGAGCAACTTGAACTTGGCAGGAGGGGTGATGAAGAGGCCATGGTGCTCGATGAAGACTTTCTCAGGGCCCTGGAATACGGGATGCCACCTACAGCCGGCCTGGGTATCGGGATCGACCGGCTCGCAATGATCATGACCAACCAGCCTTCCATCCAGGATGTGATATTCTTCCCTCAAATGAAGCCTGAGCCCCGGGCTTCGGTTGACCCTGAAGCCGAATTCGTTAAAGCAGGGATAAGAGAGGAACTTATTCCAATTCTTTTAAAGGTGGGCATCGAATCGATGAGCCAGCTGAAACAGGCCAATCCCAACAAGTTATTCAATGACCTTTGCGGAATGCGGAAGAAAATGAAACTCGATGACGTGATCAATCCTTCTATCGAGGAAGTAAGGAACTGGATCGGCGGGTGAGTTTACTCTAACGGTTTAATATTATCTTCTTTACCTCATGAATATTATTCCCGTTGACCATAAGGAAATAAAGCCCGGGATTGAATCTGCTCAGATCCAGTTTTAATTCATTGTATCCGGATTTACTTTTCGGTTCCCAACGATCGATCAGCATTTTTCCCGAAGAATTTAACAGGCTTACCCGGATATCGGCGGCAGTGCTTAAGATATAGGCCACCGTAAGTTCGTTCTTAACCGGATTGGGGTAAGGTTCAATGAATGTTGAACGGTTGGAAGGAGTATAGCAGGCCGTATTGTTAACAAGGTCTGTCTCTGAAAGGTCAGTTGTATCCGGTTCAAGCGTAAAACATATATAGGAAGCCGGAACTGAATGGTCATTCCGGAACTGAAAATTTAGAAGATGCTGCACGGAATCACCGGCATATAGGGTGTACTGAAAGGGCTCCGTAAATGAATATTGGTTGTCGATGCTGATATTTATATTTAGATTGTTAACGATCACGGTTCCGGGGTTGGCAATGTCAAGCAGGAACCGCATAGCCCCGTTATTTTCAAAGGAAGTGATCTTGTTCAGGGCAATATCGAAAACCGGATTGGTTATCCGGATATTCCCCGAGGCGCTGTCGGAACAACCAAATTGATTCAGGGATTCCAGGTAAACGGTAAAATTACCCTCAGACAGATAAGTATAAATCGGGTTTTTGTCCGAACTCACCGGACTGCCTTTTTCCCCAAAATTCCAGTTATAGCTGTCGGCTCCTGCGGATTGGTTAGTGAATGCCACTTCGAGCGGAGGCGAACCATAGGAGGGTGTCATGGTAAAAGCGGCTTTGGGAACCGGGTATATAATTATGGTTTTTGTAAGGGTGTCGGAACAGTTTTCCGAATTAACCACCCAATGAATGATGTTATATTCGCCGGCCGTATCGAATCTTGTGCTTATTTCAGGTCCGGAAAAAATATCCCCGTTATTTATTTGCCACCCGAAAGTAATAATTGAATCAGGTCCCGGTATGGTTTTGTCTGAAAAAAGTGATGTCTCGTTCAGGCAGCTATTATCGGCGGTCATGCCAATTGCGGGTGAAGAATGAATGGTTACGGTTTTGCTAATTGTATTTGTACACAGGTTGTTTGCTTTGACGGTCAAAGTCACCGGAAAATTTCCTGCAGAACTGAACTTGTAGGACGGATTTTCTTCCTTCAGCAAGGTGCTGTCTGTTTGCCAAATCCATGAGACCAAAGTAAGGGAATCCGGGACTGAGGAAAGGTCTGTAAATCCGGTGGCATTGCCCAGACAAATGCCGCTAAAATTAAAATCCGCGAAGGGACCGGGAAGAAAGTTTACAGCGCTGGTCAGCGAGTCGGCACAACCGAAATTACTTGTAACCTTTAAGAAGATCTGGTACAGGCCGGGTTGTGCAACAGAGAATGAGGGACTGTTCATTGAAGAAGTATCCATAAAGGCGGGAATGTTCGCATTAGTGAGAGCCCAATACCTTCCTGTTATATTTGCTCCTGCTACGCTGGAAGTATCATAGAAAGTTACCGGGGAATTAATGCAGGGAAGGTCATGCTGGAAGCCAGGAACGGGAGAATTGAAGATCGTAACCGTGTCTGTTTTTGTACTTACACAGCCATAAATATTCGACGTAGTGAGATTTACCGGTAAGTAACCTGTAGTATCATACGCATGGATGGGATCAGAAAGAGTACTTGTATATCCGTCTCCGAAATTCCAGAAAACCTGACTATAATTTCCGGTAGTAGTATTTGTAAATTTTACCGGTATTCCACTGCATGAATTTTGAAATGTGAATCCTGCATTTGGGCCGGCTTCCACAATTATGGTTTTTGTAGTGTCTGTCGTACAGCCGGGAATAGTAATAGAAAGGGAAATGGTTTTCGTGCCGGTAGCAGGGAACTGATACATTGTGTCTTTTGCTGAAGAAGATGTTTCATTATTTAAATTCCAGAGGTAAGAAGTTATAGAATCAGGGGCTGAATTTATTGTACTGTTAACAAACTTAGTCTGACTTCCAATGCAAACGGGAAATGGAGTTATAATAAAATCAGGTTCAGGTGAGGGATATATAGTGATTTTCCTGTTTAAAGAATTGCTGCATTGATTTGCACTTTGAACAGTTAGTTGTAAGGAATATGTTCCGGCTGCTTTATATTGATGAATGATATTCTGGCCATATTCGATTCCGGTACTATCACCCGGATCCCATGCCCAACGCGTTATTAAAGAGTCAACCGAACTCAATCCGTTAAATGAATTAGAATTAGATAGGCATTGATTATCATTTGATTGGAAGGATACATCCGGTGAATTGATATTTCTAATATATATTGAGTCAAGTGAAGTATTAATATTGCCAAGGGAATCCGTAGCTGTAAGGGTAATATAGGACAGCCCAGGTGAATTAAAATGAATGATAGGATTAATTTCATTGCTGACAGGAATACTGGCATTGCAAGGGCTCCCATAATTTAAGCGGTAAAGATTACCGGATGAGGCATCAATTGTAAATCCCTTCCATTCCGAACCGGATTTAAAGAAGTTAAGAGCCCAGGTATTTGACAGATTATTTATTGCAGACTCCTGAGAAATGACCGGACTTGCATTCGGCAGGCTATTACCAAATGCAACTTTATATATGTTACCATTTAGTGTTGAAATAAAACCATAGTATTTCCCCTCATCCATAAGAAATGAAGTAGATAGGGGAGAGTTTATATTTTGTAAAAATAAAGAAGCAGGATCTAATTTTAACCCATTATCAAATGCCAGAAGAAGCAAACTGCCATTGGCAAATGAAGATGCAAGCCCATACCAATGATCGCAATATTTAATCATTGATAATCCGTACAAACCATTTGCATTGTTAATCGGAGAACTGTCAAATATATTGGAAGCAGAAGGACTTGAGGTAAGATCAGCCCCAAAATCGATTATCGTAAGATTATTATTTCCATAGTTTGTTATAATAAGATAATAATCTTTGTTCTCGTTTATCAATTGTATACAGACGGGTGTATTTAGATTATTTATCGGAAGGATGGAAGCAGATGGAATATTTAAGAGCGAATTTCCAAAATTTAATCGAACAATATTATTGCCCGGGGTATTAGCTACAAATCCGATCCAATTTTTGCCATCAAAAGCAATATGAATGTCTCTCGGCTGATAAAGGACGCCAAGATCACCGATATTAACTTCTGTAGGAATATTGTTAATATCAGTTCCGAAATCCAGCCTTGTTATTCCATTCGTGTTTACTGAAGTATAAAATCCAAAAATAAGAGAATCCTGTTGTGTAATGAACAAATGGTATTCGCCTGTGTTCGAAAGTCTAAGGATTGAATCAAGAACCGGTTCTGATGTAAAATCACCGGAGCAAAAATCCCATTGATACCGGCTTGAATTTACCGAAGTATTCTGAAAATAAAGATTTTCTCCGATACACGCGGTGTCCTGCATGCTGAACTGAGCCGAAGGACACTGGCTGAACACGTTATTCCAAAATAGGCATAAAATCCAAAAAAAGGTTAACCCTCTCACATTACTAATATAAAGGATGGTTTTTGTTATATCTTCATAGTTCTGCAAAGGTAACCGTTCAGATATTAGTTATGAACATAGAAACTTCCAATAAAGCAAAGTATTCATGTTTTTCTATCCGGAATGTAACTTATCAGGACTTAATTGACAACCATTTCATTTGTTTACGGAAGAACAAGCCTTGGAGAAGGCTGGCTTTAAGAAATAGGCTGATATAGGGTTCACTTCTTTATTATTTTAAATTTCTATAACCGAAAAATATTTTATTTTACCGATGAAATTCAATTTCTATTTATTCTAGCGGATAATGAAATTTAACTTCATACTGCCGTTTTATTTTATTTTTGACTTTTCGTGTCCCTT
>JBJKSY010000510.1:0-3372 GCA_046703645.1 Cyclobacteriaceae bacterium | reverse complement strand
GAGTTCCCATTGATAAAGTCCGAACCACCGGCCCACCCGTTTTGGTAAACGCTGGCGGAAATGCTGTGGGTCGATGATGATGCCGCCATGATATAAGTTATCAGTGCTTCATCATAACCCCTGATCGGCATGTTCATGGCCCAGTTATAATCAGGCGACCAATGCCAGTAAAGAACATCCTGCCCTCCCTGCGTATACCAGTTCCAGTCAATTCCCTGCCAGAGATTGTTGATCTCACCGATAAGCACATTTTCTGTGGAATCCGATGGGTTAAGGTATTGTCTTGCCGTGATAAGCCCCATGGCCATATAAGAAGTTTCAACGAGGTCCCCGCCGTCATCCTGGGTGCTGAATGGTATGACTTTTCCCGTGTTTCCGTCCATCCAGTGAGGCCATGCGCCATGGAACCGGTCCGCCTTTCCCAGAAAGCTCACGATTTTCTGAAGTCTTGCTACTCCTTCCTGCCTTGTAATGAATCCCCTGTTGATGCCCACGATAATTGCCATTATACCGAAACCGGAGCCACCGGTAGTTACGATATCCCCGGACGTGTTTCTTTCCCTGGCCATTCCGCTGACGGGGTGCCCGAAGTCCCAGAAATAGTTGAAAGTCCGGCGCTGGACCAGGGTCAGCAGATCGCTGTCGGAAATAACCGGCATTACCGGAACCGAATCATAGGTGGTATAGAAGTAATACCCGTTATTCTGGCCTGTTTGTCCGGAGGAGCCAGTTACCTGGCTGGTAATAACCAGGTTGTATTTCGTGAGATTTTTCAGGGATACGGATGGTGAAATTATTAGTTGCCTGTTTTGGTCGGCCCATGATAAATTCAGGGGTACATTATTCGTATTATCCTTTAACAGGATTGATGAAGAAGTTACCGATTGACTGTCAACCGGATCGGAAAATGTAATATCTATTTTCGGCGTTTTGGAAATATTTGAGATTAGCTGTGAATTGCTTACATCCTTTCCGTCGATGAAGAGTGATGTGATTTTTAACTGGCCTGCAGTTGTCGTGAATTTCACAGTAACACCCGCGAAAGTTTCTTTGTCTTTTCCCCGAATCTTATCAGATATCTTTAGCGTATAAATGTCTTTATTTTTAAGGCCGGAATCACAATTTAACAACAGGTTCTTATGATTTGTTGAAAAGTCAAGGGTGAACGTTTTCTCCCCTGAAGAATCGGATAAACTTATAGCCTGTAAAGCTGAAGATGAATCAATGGGTGCCGAAAAGGACATATCAATGACTGAGTCTAACGGGATTTCCGTATTTGGGCTACCCGGGGAGAGATTCAGGTTTTGCCCGGAAATTGTAACGCTGATCAGTTGCAAAGATCCGAAGACCGGATTTGATTCATTATTGCGGCAGGCAGCCAGAAGGCAAAGCAGGACCTGGAATGATATGAAGTAACGGGAAATTGATGTTATATTTTTCATGCAAATACAAAAGTAAAAAAAAGTCTCCGGAATCCGGAGACTTTTGTACGACGAAACTGATTAACTATGCTGCGCTCATTTACCGGAATTATACATTAATGCAATTTCATCGGCGGTCAGTACTTTATGATAAATGATCACGTCATCAAGCAATCCCTTAAAGTGGTTATTGGTTGTGACAGTGTAGTCGGCCCAGGAGTCCGTAATGGTTGGATCAGTTTTATCCTGGATAAATCCGAATACAAAGGAGTTATTCCCCGCATTTCCGGCATATTTCAGGCCAGTGGCGTTATATAATGGGTGTGTTGTTCCATACAGGTTGAAATCCTGTTCTTTCATCTTCACACCATTGATATACATGGTTCCGATTTTGGTAGCATGATTATATACACATACCACATGAGCCCAATTCATAGAAAGGAGGCCGTTTACTCCGGTTCCATTGTTTGAAGTCAGGTCCTTGCAATATGTCCAGCCCTGCCAGCCCCCGTTATCCTTTGTTGTGCCTGAACTTCCACCATTGAACCATAGATCCTGTGATGCAGAAGTGCCGTCGCTTAAACTGTATTGTGCTGCCAGTTTGCATTCACCGAGACCGCCATTACCATTGCTATTGATTTCAAACTGGAATCCATACCATCCCGCAAGTCCCATGACAAACTGGTCATGACGGCTTGAATCGGCCATAACCCAGAAACTTAGTGTGAAGTCGTCGGTATTTTCAAGCAGGTCCCCGTTCGGGATCTCAATGAGTGAAGTAGTTCCGTTAAAAGAAGCAGCCTTTCCGGACGCATTATTTCTTCCGGCTACATAAGTAACATCAATGATTCCATTGCTGGCCGGATCATAATTTCCAGTGATATCATTGGCATTATCCTCGAAGGTGTATTGGGCAATGGCCCCGGGAACAGCAAATGTCCCTAAAGTCGTAAAGCTTCTGTTTTGGCTTGAAGCAAGCACTTTCCCTGCCGTTGATTTCAGGCCGGTTCCGAATGTGAGCGTGTACTGGGTACCTGTTCCCAATGAACTGCCGGGTTTAATGATAATGGTATCGCCCGATACAGAGATGGAAATATCAATGACTGAATCATCGTAATTCCGGTTCAGGGTGATGTTAGCAGTCGTTGCGGTAGAGGCGTCAACATTTGTTGAGAAGATTGCCTTAATTACTACATCCAGGGCTACATTGGTTGCCGGAGTGGCCTGGTTCAGATCAGCCTCGTTGGCCGTTAACGCAGACAATGTCAATTCAACAGGTGCCTCTTCTTTCTTGCATGAATTAAGTATCACGGATACGGATACCATGATCAGCATTACTAAAATTGAGATCGGTCTTTTCATAGTTAATTGTTTTTAAATTATAGTGTTATAAATGAGCCTTACATATGAATTAATTTCGGGTTATTCCCAGCCTGGATTTTGTGTCAGTTTGCCTTGTGACAGATCAATTTCCTGCTGGGGAATAGCCAGTAATTCGTTTTTACCCTTTTTAAACCCCAGTGGGCCCAATACGGAATCAGCCATATTTGTACGAACGAGATCCCAGAACCGGAATCCTTCCAGGGCAAGTTCTACCCTTCTTTCATGCATAATGATTTTTTGTAACGCACTTTTATCGGTCACCGTAATGTTAGGAAGAATATTCGGATTACCGCCCCTGGCGCGAGCCCTTACCATATTCAGGTAGATGAGAGCCTGAGTGGGTTTTCCATTCTGGTTCAATGCTTCGGCGGCCATCAGCAAAACGTCCGCATAGCGTATTAGCCTTCGGTTATATCCCTGGGTGGCTGCCACAGTTGTTCCCGGTGTCCAGACCTTCTGATTATAACATTCGATTTCAACGGTATCTGAACCGGAAAGGGTTACATCCGGAGTCTGAACATCGCCAATTATCTTTACGCCATCCAGAACCTCTCCGAGAAATATGACG